>NZ_VPEG01000170.1:0-1136 GCF_013417275.1 Acinetobacter sp. YH16038
CAGCAGATTTAGTCATAACGGTTAATTTCGGAATATAGAAAACCACTCAAGCATAAGACCCTATGAATTGAAATTCAAGCGGGTAATATGCTATCGTGTTTTTCATGAAATGCGCACTTACGACTTGGATTTCATCCAAGTCAAAGTTTGCGTAAGGGGAATCCCCTTAACCCCAAAAAATTGCTACGCAATTTAAAAAAGCAAAAGGTAAATAAAAATGTATCGGTATAATTTTAGAGAAACTCACCTTTACCTTTGTCCAAATTGCGGACACGAATGCACTTATAAGATGCCTGAACAGATGGCACAACATGCAGAAGAAAGAGAAGTTCAGAACCTAAAAAGAGAATGTGAAAAATGCGGTTATTACGTCCCTGCTAGTCGGAAGTGTTAAGCGATGGCGATTTATCATTGCTCGACCAAAACAGTTAATCGAAGTTCAGGCAGAACTGCTGTTGCATCTATGGCTTATCGTGCAGGTGAAAAGCTCAAAGATGAACGCACAGGGCTGACCCATGACTTTACAAGAAAAGATGGTGTCGCCCATTCAGAAATTATCTCGAATCTCGATATTGAAATTGACCGTAATGACCTTTGGAACTTGGCAGAACAGTCCGAAAACCGCAAAGATGCCCGAACCGCTAGAGAATGGGTAATCGCCCTACCCGATGAATTAGACGCTGATCAACGTAAGGACTTGGCAAAAGACTTTGCCAGGTCCTTAGTTGATCGCTATGACGTAATCGCAGATTTAGCCATCCATGAACCGAGTAAAGGCGGTAATGATAAAAACCATCACGCCCATATCATGCTCACAACCCGAAAAGCCGAATTGAATGCAGACAATAAACTCACTCTGACCACCAAAACCGATATTGAACTCAGTAACGCCAAACGAAAAAGCCTTGGTATGGGGACAACCCAAGACGAAATTAAACAGATTCGGGAAACGTGGGCAAATTTAGCCAATCACGCATTAGAACGAGCAGGCTTTCAGGAAAAAATAGACCACCGCAGCTATGCCGATCAGAATAACGGACTACAAGCCACCATCCATGAAGGCACTAAAGTCACCCAATTACGCAGACAAGGCATAGACACTGAAATCAGCCGTTTTAATGACAATGTGAAACAGC
>NZ_VPEG01000171.1:0-1136 GCF_013417275.1 Acinetobacter sp. YH16038
TGATGCCATTATTTAAACTGACTTGCATAATAGTGCCAACGGGACAGGCTAACTGTATATTTCCTGAGCTTATTAACGGTGTCTTCAGTTGGTCAACCGCACCAAAGTTAATATCTGTTGCCGACTGAATTAAGCAACTATTTTCATAATATGAGTTAACAATTAAATTATTATTACCAGTATTCGAATTTGCAAGGGCTTCTGTATCCGTTGGTACTTCTGATCCAACCTTGTATGCAGAATAAAGTTTCAATCCAATACTATTCGTTTGATAGTATGCTGCTGGTACGTTCTGTCCAGGCAACACCTGACCATATAGTTTAAGCCGAGTACTGACATTTCCAGTTCCTGCTTCAAACTGGAAAGTTTGGCATTGTGCTTGGTTTTTACGTTCTGAATCAGGAATCTTAAATGTTCTTGCTGCATCAGAATATAATTCATAATTGAGTAATGCTCTTACAGGATTATAAATAATCATACTTCGAGGAGTACTACCTGCGGGATCAAAACTATCAGCCACTAAACATAGCTTATACGTTACAGGCTGGTTTGAATTAAAGTAACAGTCAGCAATAACATCTGTTGAAACAAGTGCTGAGCCTTGAGCATTTGATGTTCCTAAACTTAACGTTGCAGACTGCCCTAACCAACAGCTACTAGCATAAGCAGGTAAACAAAAAAGAATAGATACTAGTAAGAATAAACTTGCATAAATAAAATATTTCGTTGAATCACTCATTTTAAACAAGTCATTGCAGTTTATTGACATACCATTCGCCCCAAATCACTAAAACCTTTTAATGTTGTAAGTTCAGGCAGTATCACTCGGCACTGCTTAAGTTGATTGCCTATGTAAAGTGTATTATTTTTTAGGTTATCGATATACACAACTCCATCGTGAGCCACAATAGTTGTGGGTTGTTGTTGCTGAATCGGTTCTTCTTGCCATACAGAAGTTCCCACGTTCACATTTTGTCCCTGTAAATCTACTACTTGAAGTTGCACAGATTTCACTTGATACATCGGGAATTGTACAAAAACGCCACTCGATTGGCGTGGTACAGCATTTTGTTGCGTTTTTTCAATTTTTAGATTAATTGGCAAATCAAGCGTATCTATAGCGATACTATTATTCT
>NZ_VPEG01000172.1:0-1120 GCF_013417275.1 Acinetobacter sp. YH16038
GAAAAATTAGTAAATGAGCAGTTGATCAAAAACCTAGATCAAGAGATTGTCTTTAACTATGAAACCCTTGCAAGACTTGAGATAGAGCGAAAAGAAGCTAAAGCCAAGCCTATTGAACCCCAACAGCCGAAAGTCAAACAAGGCACTACAACAGACGCAAGAAACGCCATAGCCAGCTACAGAACAGCGATTGAAGAAACAGCTCACAAAGTATTTAAAGAGCTACAGGACAAGCAGATAAACGACGCTAAGGCATGGTTAGCCAAAATTGATGAAATGCGGGCTAATACGCCTATGTTTTTTGGGAAAAAAGACCACTTGGCGAAGATTGAACAGGAAGTCGCTCAATATGAAAAAATGCGCTCAAACTTTGCAAAATTCAAAGAGTTAGGCGTAACAGATGAGCATCGAGCAACAGCTATAGCGATTATTGAGCGCAACAAGCCAAATATGGCGTTAAATGCCCGAAACGCTGAAAAATACCTACAAGAAAGACAGCTAGAACAAGCAAAAGAGCAACTCAACCCTAATATTTCAATTTTGGCTAAAACCAATAATTCTTATTATGGAAAAGTCCTACAGTCAGGTACTCAAGGCACAGTTCAAAGCACAAAAG
The DNA here is from genome assembly GCF_013417275.1 of Acinetobacter sp. YH16038. Classification (NCBI taxonomy): domain Bacteria; kingdom Pseudomonadati; phylum Pseudomonadota; class Gammaproteobacteria; order Moraxellales; family Moraxellaceae; genus Acinetobacter; species Acinetobacter sp. YH16038. The sequence goes on from NZ_VPEG01000172.1 coordinate 617, forward strand.
ATGGGCTTGTTTATCATCCTCAAATAAAAGACCTGAAAACAGGGAAAGAGTACACGCTCACATACACTGAAAATCAGGTAAAAATCCTTGAAAATATCGAAATTAATCGAAAAACAGGGAAATCACAGGACAATGAGATTAAAAGATAGCTCTAAAACTCCATATTTTGCGATTACAGCCACCTTTAACAGTTTTCCATAGCGGAGTACTGCTGCAATTCAAAACATGGCTAAAAACGCTTAAAAACATCCTTGTATAAAATTTAAGATTATCTTTTTTGTCTTTTAATTAAGCCTATCTAAACAATAAAAAAGTATGTGTACTGTACTGTATCGTATTTTAGTACAGTACAGTACAGTACAAAATCGATATTTTTTATGAATTATGACTAGCTAAAACTCACCCGTATATTCAAACCAATTCAGGTTGGGTCTATACCGCCTTTATTATTGATGTGTTCTCACGAGCAATTGTTGGATGGAAAGTATCAACACGTATGAATAC
>NZ_VPEG01000173.1:0-1118 GCF_013417275.1 Acinetobacter sp. YH16038
TAAGCCAGCAGTAGAGAGGCCAATTGCGCCTTGATCTAAATTATAAGGCAGTGTGGTGTCTAAGACTAAATTGTCATCAATATAATGGCGCACACGTTGACCATGCACAATCACAGTCGCTTTATACGACTTATTGACCTCCATATTTTCTTTATAAGCAGATTTATGCAGCACATTCCACGCATTGGTAGGCTGGCGCAGCGCAAGTTCTAGACCGCTGGCGCCAGCTGCATCGGCGCGAATTGCAAATTGATAATAAGGCGTGAAGGCAGGTTCAGCATAGCTGTCAGCAGCGCGGTAAATAATACTGCCCCAGCGGCCGCCATTATTTCTTTCTAAATAAGTAAATTCGATATCTATGCGATAGTTTCTGAGTTTTTGATATTCAGGTGACAGCATTAACGTGGTCATTTGTGTGTCATTGGCGCGCCCATCAATGAATAAGCTGCCGTCTTTGACTTCAACCGTGCCTGCATTTGAGCGCAGTGTTGTCCATGCTGCTGGCAGCGCTGTGAGTTGATCGAAGTTTTCGTCTAAATAGACTTTAGGTACAGGAACTTCTTCTTCTGGTGTTTCTGGCTCTGGGGCTGGTGTTGTCGGTGTTTCAGGCAGGGCGGATGATTCATCTTTATCATCATTGTCGTTGCAGGCAGTTAAATTGAATGCCAATAATATTGCTAAGCTCAATGAAGTCAATTTAGTCATTATGTAGTCTCAGGTTTGATTTTTTAAAAAGCGATTCAAACTTAAGAGTTGAAAATGACACTTTGGTTGATTTGTCATATATCTAATCTTTGCTTACATATTAATGATTTATGAATTCATAAAATTTTAATAAAAATAGATTAAATAAATATGATCAATATTTAATCAAAAAAGTACATTGTTATGATTTATCAACTCATCCACTGCTCAAATTATCCCCAATTTCTGCGGACAACCCTTGGGATAAATCTCAGCCAATTTTGTACGCTTTGACTTACATTCATTCAGGCTCTTTGCGTCTATGCCATTCTTCATCAATTTTCTATTATGGGGACATAGAGAGCAGGATGCTCCAGATAAGAATAATAAGATCAGATACAGGGAATGCGAGGTACGACAGGAGTTATACCAAC
>NZ_VPEG01000174.1:0-1112 GCF_013417275.1 Acinetobacter sp. YH16038
ATCATGTTTTTAATTGTAGAAATTTGTTTTATTTCATAATCTAATTGTCTCTTTCAAGATTTGAATGGACAGTTATCTAAATAATATTAATAACCCGTAGTGCATTTAGTTAATATTAATTTTTAAGTTGTTAATATTTCTATTTTGGTTTCTGTTTATTGATTGAATAATAGTAAGCGTTAGTATTTTTGATAGTATCCTTGTTTTAAACCCTAAAAAGCTTTTAGCATAATTACGTCTAATCATGAACTGATCGCATAATTGAGAGAATAACGTTTCTATCCTTTTTCTGTATTTGCGTATTACAAAAGGTTGATCTTTATAGTTTTTTTGATTTGTTCTCATAGGAACTTCCAGCTTAATATTGTGTGATGTAAACAAATCCAATTGGCATTCTGCGGATAAATATCCTTTATCACCTAATAGCGTACAATTTTTAAATTGTTGTTTTATATCTTTCAGATAATGAATATCATGCACTGATGCTGGACTAATATCAAAACTTTGAAAGACACCTTCCGCTGAGCAAACCGCATGAAGTTTATACCCATAATAATGCATTTTCTGTGAAGCACAATAACCTTTATTTGGAATTGCATAATCGGTTTCTCTGCATATTTTGCTACGTGAGCTTCTTGATAATTTGCAAACTTCTAAAGGCATGCTATCCACAATAAAATACTTTTCAGAACCATTAAATTTTTCTGCTAACAGTTTTCGAATCCGTTCCATATGTATAAATAATCTTCTTTTTCGTCTATTATAAACACTGCGTTCTATAAGTGACTTAATATCAGAAGGTAATATTCTAAAAAGTTGATATTCACTATCAATACTCATGTATTCTGAAGTCAGATTTAAGGCAACTATTTCCAAGTCAGATAACCTGGGCTTTCGTATCTGAAATAAAAAATTCTCACTTTCAAGATCTAAACTCTTTAATACTTCTAAAATTTTATCGTAATTTGCTCTAAAGTTGTGCATTGAATTGTTTGTGTAGTAACTACAATTTACTGCTTTTTAGCAGGTTGTACAACTTTTATATACAATCTAATACAAATGCACTACCGGTTAATAATTCAATTATTTCCTTGTGCTTCATATTTTGAAGG
>NZ_VPEG01000019.1:0-78724 GCF_013417275.1 Acinetobacter sp. YH16038
GAGAATTGAGACATCAATATGGCAATAAACTGATCCCACCGGGAAGCCGCTCTAAATTTCTGTCCAACATGGTGTACTTTAGCAAGTTGTTCAAAATCCTGTCGCACAACAGGTTTAATTAGCTCATGAAATACGGTATTCTGATGTGACAAAACCTGAATTCTGGTCGTTAAAGTGTTTGTTTGCACTCATATTTTAACTGTTAGGACTCAGGTTTTTTTATTTAAAGCAAACTATGGGACAGCAGTGAGCTTAAAGCTCCCTTTTTCGACTTCATATAACGTGTATTATGTCAATTTTAGGGAAATTAAAGAGCAGAAATGAACTTAAATCTAAATAATAAAAAATTTGTAAATGCTAAAAATACATCTAATGGAGAAGTATCTCACGAGACTATTTTTAATTATTACCAAGTAGGTGAGCGTATAGAAGCTACCTATTCTGGTGGCAGTATTACCAATGGACATTTACTAGGTTTCATGACTTCTGAAAAAACTTTCACTATGGCATACCACCACATCAATGAGATGAATGAATTACGTATAGGTGAATGTAATACTGAGATTGAGATCCAAGCCAATGGAAAAATTAAGTTAATTGAAAATTGGCAATGGCGTAATGGAGACTGTTCTACAGGCGAATCAATACTTGTTGAAATGTAAGGTAGAAATAAATAAAGCCCAGATCTTAGATCGGGTGTTATTCACCAATTAAAACGGACACCTTTAATTAAGCCCTAGTGCTAAAGCCAGGGTTAAGGAGTGTCTTATGAGTCATATCGAAGTTATCACATTCAACCAGCGCCGCCGTCGCTATACTGCCGAACAAAAAGCCCAGTGTGTTGCCTTGAGCATGCAGGCGGGCTCATCGGTATCAGCAGTTGCACGGCAATATGGTATTGCCCCAAGTTTGTACTAGCTCAAACCTGATCTGACAGTTACCCATTTTTTATTGTGCCTGTCAGGTTAAATTTGAGCTAAATTCTTCTCAGCCCAAATCCGTTTTCCATCAAGTAAAGTTTCAAGTGGTGTACGACCACAGCACATTTTTCCTTGATGAGTCCGTTCAGTATTATAGAATTTCAGCCAATCGTCTAGATCAACTTGTAATTCTTCCAATGAGCTATAAAGCTTCTTCCTAAACGTAATTTGATAGAACTCCTGCAAAATCGTCTTATGGAAACGCTCACATATACCATTTGTTTGCGGGGAAGCTGCTTTTGTCTTCGTGTGATCAATATCATTGACTGCCAAATACAACTCATAGTCATGTTGTTCTACCTTACCGCAATACTCAGTACCTCTGTCTGTGAGAATGCGAAGCATTGGTAAGTCCTGAGATTGATAGAATGGCAACACACGATCATTGAGTAAATCAGCCGCTGTAATCGGTGTTTTTGTTGTATAGAGCTTGCAATGAACGACCTTGTTATAAGTGTCGATGAATGTTTGTTGGTAGATTCGTCCAACACCTTTGAGATTCCCGACATAAAAGGTGTCTTGCGCGCCTAAATAGCCTGGATGAGCTGTTTCGATTTCACCACAAGCAACGTCATCCTCATGCTTACGTTCAAGTGCCGCAATCTGCTGATCATTTAATTCAATACCATCCTGTGCTACTTTAGCCTCAAGTGCTTTTAAACGCTTCTTAAAGTTTTCTAAATCATGACGAAGCCATATAGAGCGAACCCCACTCCCTGAAACGAATACACCCTTCTTGCGTAATTCATTACTAGTACGGTGCTAACCATATGCGGGATATTGAATTGCGAAATCAATAACAGCCTGTTCAGTAGCATCATCTACACGGTTTTTTAAATTTGGTACTCGACGGGACTTATTAATCAGTGCGTCAATATCACCAGACTTCACTAATTCCTGATAGCGATAAAATGTATCTCTTGAAACGCCCATCACTTTGCATGCTCTGGATACATTCTGAAGCTCTTCAGCTAAATTAAGCAGACCTACTTTGTGTTTAATGATTTGATTGTTAGTATGCAACATAAGAAAGTTACCTTTGTTTGATTAAGATTTCGACACCTTTATCAAAACGGGTAACTTTCTCTTTTTCAAGAAGAATGTACGATCAAGTCTGAACTAATACATTTCAGCAGTTTGGATTAATTTGTTAAATGGTTCATCCCATGCATGATTTGCTAGTGAAAAACGCCCAATGTGCATTGGCATCATGGCTTTAGCTTTTAAATCCACCGCAGCCTTTATAGCCTCTTCGGCACTGTTGCAAATATAGATTTGAGCCGATGATGTTCTCGTTAAAAGTGCTTAGAGACCGAAAACTCTATTCACTAGATACACTTCACCCTGAGGTTGACCATAATAAAATAATGAAGCCTGACCTTTACGGAGGAGGGCACGCATCACTTCAATACCTTTGATTGTGGCATAAGCCGTCTTCATCGATTTGAAGCCTAAGGTCGCCTTGATAATTCGCTTTAACTTGCCATGATCACATTCGATCACGTTATTTTTGTATTTAATCTGCCTGTGCTCAAGATCCGGTGGACATTTTCCTTCCCGTTTTAACCGTGACAAAGCACGTCCGTATGTGGGTGCTTTATCCGTATTGATCACTTGTGGCATTTGCCATTTCTTCACATTATTTAAAATTTTTCCAAGAAAACAATAGGCTGATTTGGTATTACGTCTAGAAGAGAGATAAAAATCAATGGTATAGCCACGTTGGTCGACTGCACGATACAGATAAGACCATTGTCCATTCACTTTTACATAAGTTTCATCAATATGCCATGAGCTTAGCTCTTTAGGATTACGCCAATACCAACGTAAACGTTTTTCTATTTCAGGAGCATAACGTTGAACCCAACGATAAATCGTCGTGTGATCAACATTTACACCACGTTCAGCAAGCATTTCCTGAAGTTCACGGTAGCTAATGCCATATTTACAGTACCAACGCACAGCCCAAAGAATAATTTCACCCTGAAAATGCCGACCATGGAAAGGATTCATATACTGAACTTTTAGCTAGAAGGATATTAAGCTTATCATCTATAGCTATTTGCAACAGTGCCGAGCAAGCATTGCACGATCGAGGCATGCCAAAGAATGTGATTCACCATTCCCACAGAGGTATGCAATATCTTTCCATTCGCTATACCAATCGTTTAGAAGCAGCAAATTTACGAGCATCAGTCGGTACGACTGGTGATTCATACGATAATGCTTTGGCTGAAACAGTGAATGGCTTATACAAAACAGAGATGATTGAATATTTAAAAGCAGATTGGCAAAGTTTAGCAGATGTACAACTTGCGACATTAAATTGGGTAGATTGGTTTAATAAAAAGCATGTACACAGTGCACTAGGTTATGTATCGCCTTTTGAGTTTGAAGCAATGTACTATGATAAGATTAACCCGTTAGGTCAGGTGGCCTAACTTAAATAAAAAAATCTCCGATAAATCCGGTAAGGTTCAAAATGCGATTTATGGCTTTTTTATGTAAAAAAAAAGTAATATCTGTTTTATTGTTAAATTATAACAATTAGTATAAATACACCTATGATTTACAGATGAAAAAGGTAGTTAAATGAAATATTTTCTAAGTTTAACTTTGTTAGTTTTAGCAATGACTGGGTGTACTTCGAGTCCAAAGACTGAAACTTTACAAGATAAGGCTACAAGCAATACTTCAGCTGATACGCAGGTCCTTAAATTTTCTGGTCCAAATGGTTTATTAATTTTTCTGAAATCATCGGATAACTTTGAAACTGCTTTAATGACTGATAACTCAGGCATGGTATATCGTTTAAAGCAAACAGTTGCTGGTAGTGGTATTCGTTTAGCTAATAATAATGGAGTTTCAATTCACTTTAAACGTGGTGAAGGGGTTGTTGAATTTGTAAAAGACCAGCCAATCAGCATTACTGAAGTAAAATAATAAGGTTTAAACTTTAAGAGAACCCCACACCATAATCTACATACCGAAAGTTGGACACTATTCCTTGAAATGTGGTCAAACATGATCAAGGACTAATTCGCACTCTGTTAATGGGTGAATTCAAACATGAGGTGCGACAGTTGCAAAAGCCTTATGATAATCTGTGTGATTCATAGACATCACTTCAATATAATGGGTGTCTATGAACAGAGAAATTCAACAAAGACTCGTATGGGTTAAATTATTTGAAGAGACCAATAATGCTGGCCTGGTTTGTCGAAGATGTGGTATTTCTAGACCAACTTTACGCAAGTGGTGGAAATGATATTCTGAACAAGGTATTGATGGATTAAGTAGTCATAGTAAATGTCCCTTGAAATCGCCAAATACTAAAATCAATGCTGAGCTAGAAGCTTTAATATTGGAAATGCGCTCAGCTAGAAATCTTGGTGCTCGACGTTTGCAAACCGAATTAATGAGCTGCACGGAGTCTCGTTGTCCTTGGCGACTATCCATAAAGTACTATCCACCCATTAAGTCAAACCGATTAAAAAATTCCGTCGTAAAGTAGATTACATTTGTTATGAACGTCCATTACCAGGCGATAGAATTCAAATGGATACCTGTAAACTGGGTCCTGGACTATATCAGTACACATCTATCGATGACTGCACACGATATCGCATTTTAAGGATATATAAACGCCGAACAGCTGCGAATACACTCGACTTTTTAACTGTGTAATTGAATAAATGCCTTTTCCCATACAGCGAATACGGACCGATCGTGGACGAGAATTCTTTGCTGAAAAAGTACAGAAAAAATGATGCAGTATGGGATCAAATTTAGGCCGAATAAACCGGGTTCACCTCATCTGAATGGCAAGGTAGCGCTCACAAAAGACTGATGAATCTGAGTTCTACGCTACTGTAGATATCGATTCAGAGGAAATTCAGAGCAAACTGGCAGAATGGCAGCATTACTATAACTGGATGAGACCACATTCAGCTTTGAAAGATAAAACACCGATGGAAAGGTACTTGAATTATGTGAAGAAACTCCTTTCTTAGGTGAAGTCCAGAAGCAATACGACCCCTCAAATGAACGGATTCAACATGCCAATGACAAGATGTATTTAGAGATTGTTAAATTGAAACGATCTCTATGAGTTACGTATCTATATCATTTTTACTAATATAAAAACATATGAATAAAAATCACGCCCCGTTTAACTGGCAATAGTTTTTGAACCCTGTTATAAAAGCTTAAAAAAATCTAGCAAGTCTTTATTTAATGTCAATACTCATCCAGTATTGAGGTTTTTTATCTTTTCTTGCCTGTGATCTAGGTTGTAATACTCTAATTTCATACTCACCTGAAGCAGGTAAAATATAAATACCATTATCATCAAGCTCTGGAGAATATTCTCCAAGATTGATGGAGTCTTTTAATTGATTACCCCATAAGTAAGCTTCAACATTTCCTCCAGTCAACTTCACTTTTAACTTTTGCCCTTTTTTAGCATAAAATTTGTAGGAATCATACTTGTATCCATCTATCCTTCCGTAATAATTTGCAGAGTAAGCTTTTTTAGCAAACTTAACTACAATAGTCTTCCGTATATCATTGTTATCATTTGCAAGTACGACAGGGCTAACTATAGTTAAAGTTAGGGCTATCAAAGCGCCAGCTAGTAATTTCGTATTCGCTATTTCCATAATAAGGTTACCCTAATTCTTGTATCGCTCTTGACATAATAACATAACTAATAAGTAACCATGAATCATGGAGCAGAAATGTGAATAGTCATAACATGGGGTTGCACTTCAAATGCCAATTTAAGACTTGCAAAATCAATGGTTAATTAATTGGTTACTAAGGACTAGCCAATCTAAATATAAATTTTATTTAACAATTACTTATAAAAATATGTGATGCGTATGATACGCATCATATGAATATCGCTTAAATTTGCTATAATTGAATTGAGCAGTGCCATTTGTGGTTAGGTTAAAAATTCATGAGTCTTACTGAAATTAAGGTACGTCAAGCTAAACCAAAGGAAAAAATCTATTTTCTGGCAGATGATGATGGCTTAAGTTTGAAAGTAGAACCAAACGGGCGTAAATCTTGGAGTTACCGCTATTCACTTACAGGGACAAATAAACGTCCTCGCATGAAGTTGGGTGAATATCCTGTAATGTCCTTGAAAGAGGCCAGATCAGTCCGGGATGAATATAAATTTAATAATTATGAAAATAAACCACTGCATAAAAAATACATCAAAACTTTTCAGGATATTTGTGAAGAATGGTTAGAATTTAAAATTAAAAATTCCTTTGAAGATGAACCACGATGCGGTGTAATTCAGCTCGCAAAAAAATGTTTAGATCAGGATGTTTATCCAAATATTGGACTAATGCCATTTATTGAAGTTAAAAGATATGATCTAGTTAAGATTATTAAAAATATAGAATCTAGAAATGTAAAAGAACCTGTAAAGAAAGCCTATAGTTATTTAAATCAGATTTATGATTATGCTGTAGCAATGGGTTACTGCGAATATAATATTGCCCATGGTCTTCATAAAATATTAATCAATAATAAAATTAAAAAAAATTATCCGTATTTAAACTCAGATGAACTATCTAGATTCTTAGCTAGATTAAAGCAGGTTAATACAGATCCTATTATTAAAAAAGCCCTATTATTTAAATTATATACAGGCGTCCGTGGTGGAGAATTATTGCTTTGCGAACCACATCACTTCGATCTAGATAAAAAAATATGGAAAATACCAGCCTTACATATTAAACAATATAGAAGAAAGGTTATTTTAGGTCATGATATCCCTGATTTTTTTGTTCCACTATCTGATCAAGCACTTGAAGTTGTGAAATCAGCACTCGTTTGGTCTCATGGCGAAAAATATGTGTTTTCTAGCCCCCGAAATAATAATAAACCTATTCATTTTAATACCCTGAACTTGATTATCAGAAAAATGGGATATACTAAAAATGAATTAACTTCTCATGGGTTACGATCGACATTTAGTACCATATTAAATGAATCCGGTTTATTTCAATCAAATTGGATTGAAGCACAGCTATCTCATACTGATAAAAATAAAACCCGTGCAAGTTATAATCATGCAGAATATTTTAATCAGCGTATGGAAATGATGCAATGGTGGGGCGATTTTATTGATAGTTGTACTGTAAATTAATGGTTATGAAATCCAAGTTTTAATTAGAATAGGCTTTGTTGCACAAACCTATTCACCGCCATAAATCATTATCTAAAATTGCATCTCGTGGTAAAAGCTCAATGGGCCGGTTCTATGGCTATAAATTACATGTTGTGATGAATCAACTTAGAGAAATAGTCTGTTCACAATAATGATTTCTCTTAACTCGTAAAGTTTATGACGGTGTTGAACGTGTTCGATTGAATCTTAAGCAAGGTAAATGGATAGAAGAGAACTTCATTAAGTCGTATCAAATATTCTTGAAAAATAGGCATTTCATTTCACATTAGAGCGAGAATCTCATGAGAAAGTTGCCTGATTGAATGTAGTGAATAGATTCATTGCATAATTGTTGACTAAAATTTTCTATATCAGCCTGTTTAAGATTAATCGGGCTGATTCTGTTAGGTCGAATATAATAGCGACCTGCTTTAATCATTTTTATTTGAACTTTATTTTATGTCACAGCTTGCTTCCCATTTTAAGCACAATCAGTTTTGTATTTTGTTGGAATATTTAAGTTCTGCTAAGGGCATTGCTGTACCAATGTCTTTAGCAGAATTTCCATGTGCGATCACTTTGGCAGATCGAGTGCATGCCGATAGTGATTTGCCACCACTTGAATGTGCGAAGACATTTCCTTCATCAGTGGAAAAAATCATCCATTATTCAGGGAAAGGTCGGGATATTACTGATTTTGAGACCTTCTTAAAATTAACTCAAGCTTCGGGACAAAAAAATTTACTGCTTCTCACAGGTGATAAGTTAAAAGGGCATACAAATGGTCAAGATGGAACGAATCGCACCCGATATTTAGAGTCTGTAAATGCGGTCATGGCCGCAAAGTGTTATGGTGGATTTCATATTGGTGTAGCTTTTAATCCCTTCAAATATGCTGAAGCTGAACGTGATGCACAATATTTAAAACTTCACAAAAAGATTAAAGCAGGAGCAGACTTTATCGTTACCCAATTGGGTTACGATATGGAGGCTTTAAAACAAGCCAAGGCTTTTTTAAATCGTCATCGATACCCACAAAATATACTTGCTTGTGTTATGCCACTTAGTTTGGCACGTGCCAGTTTTATGGTGAAACATAAGATCGCAGGAATTGTGATTACACCACACATGTTACGAGTGTTGGCTCAGGAAAAACAGGATGGACGAACTGAGAATGCTTATAAACGTTGTGCTATACAAATATTGATGTGTAAGTATTTGGGTTTTGCAGGTGTGCATCTTTCAGCATGCCATAAGCCTGAAGAGCAAAAGCTTTTAGAAAAATATATTGAACAATATCGACATTATGGTTTACAGGAACTCGAAGCACTCTGGAATGCACTGTGGCAAGTGGAGACTAAAAAGGAACTCGTGCCAGAATTAGCTTATTATTCCCGCCAACCATCCTCTAGCCAGCTTATTAAATATCAGCAATTGCATTTCATGCACAAGGCTCTATTTGAGTCCAAAATTGCCAAAGGTGTGGGGCATTTTATTTTTAAAGCCTCACTCTGGGAAAATACTCCTGCAGCAAAAGCATTGTTAAAAACTGAATTTATCTCTAAGCAAGGGGTTGTGGGTTGTGAAAGTTGTGGTCAATGTAGGTTAGGAGATACTTTATATATTTGCCCTGAAACTTGCCCCAAAGGATTGGCGAATGGTCCTTGTGGTGGTACGACATTGGATCGCTGTGAGTTTGGAGATCGTGAATGCATTCATTCTGTGAAAGCCCGACTTGCCAAAGCCGTGGGACAGACTGACGTTCTAAAAGAAAAACTGATTCCAACTGTACCCATTGAAGTCCGTGGAACCAGTTCCTGGAAAAATTGGTATCTGGCGACTGAAGCTTAGCTTTCATCATCCATGGCATTCGAATAAAATTTCACGCCCAATTTGATGCGATCACGACCTTGGCTCATACGCCAACGGTTGGTATCACGTAAGGAGTATACACAGCCACAATATTCTTGTTGGTAGAATTCTTCCTTCTTGCTGATTTCAAGCATACGAACAGCACCACCATTTTTACGCCAGTTGTAGTCCCAATAGGTGATACCTTCATAATGTGAAGCAGAACGATGCCCACAATCATTGATCTGCTTCATATCTTTCCAACGAGAAATACCCAATGAGCTACTAATTAGGCTGAAGCCATTTTCAGCTGCATAAAGGGCAGTCCGTTCAAAGCGCATATCAAAACACATGGTACAGAGAATACCTTTCTCTGGCTCATTTTCCATGCCTTTGGCACGTGCAAACCAATTGTCTGTATCGTAATCACAGTCAATAAAAGGAATATTATGTTTTTCTGCAAAGCGAATATTTTCTTCCTTACGGATTTCATATTCCTTGACAGGGTGAATATTGGGATTATAAAAAAAGATCGAAAAGTCGATGCCTGATTCAATTAGGGTTTCCATCACTTCACCCGAGCATGGTGCACAGCAGGAGTGAAGCAGAAGCTTGTCATGACCTGCTGGGAGAGTCAATTTCTGACGTTCAAGTTTGTTTGACATAGTTATATGGGTTTAAATCTAAACCCTATATTTTAACGATTTAATTAGATAGTAAAGATCTGATATACTGATATTTTCTAAGGTTAAGATGAAAGAAATTCACTAATTGAAATTTAATAAGAACTAAATTATATAAGAGAATAACTACAATAATGCTTTGGAATTAGAACATTGCAAGTTAATCAAGAATCATTGTATGAAGCTTTAAAATTAAGTGAAGAAATTATTAAGGCGTGTCCTCATTTGGCTTTGCACCAAATAAATATGCAGGCTATACGCATAGATTTATGATTGCGTGCTAGTTTATCAAATCGAGTTTGCAATAGCACGGAAATGTTTTGATCTCACAAAAGCGTTTTCAACTAAATATCTTAATTTATATAGATATTTATCAAATTCTTTATTCGATCTCTTACTGTTTGATCTCAATGGAATAATAGGAATCATATTCTTGTTCTTAGCACATATTCGAATGTGCTCAGCATCATATCCCTTGTCAGCAATGAAATATGTTGCCTCGCCTACAATATCAGTCAGTTGTTTTGCAACTTGACTGTCGTGGACGTCACCCCCAGTGATTTTAAAATCAATCGGTAATCCATTCGCGTCGGTTGCAAGATGTATTTTTGTTGTTTGTCCACCGCGTGATTGTCCAATTGCTCTTTCGAAACCATACCGAGCTCCACTTGCATGTTGATGCACGCGTATGTAGCTTCTGTCAATGAATACCCATTCTTGATCCAAGACGCCTCGTAATCTAAAAAAAATTTATCCCATAATCCCTTACTTGCCCAGCGATTAAAGCGATTGTAAGCAGTTTGCCAAGGGCAAAATTCTTGAGGAATATCGCGCCATATGGCGCCTGTGCGCAGTTTCCATAAGATGGCTTCCATGATATTTCTACTGTTTTTTGAACAGTAACAACCATGTAATCGCATAGTATCCTGGATTTGCTGCCAAATATCATCAGTGAGAAGAGTACGTGCCATTGAAAAAATATAGAAATGAAAAGAGCTTAAAAGAGGATTATAAGTATTTAAAACCAATTCTTCAAATGAGGCCACGCCCTAGTAATTTTTTAGAAAGAAAGAGTTTAAGAGATGGTATTAGCACGAACTCTCAATTTCTAATTAAACGACAACCTTTTGTATACGAATATGCGTCTAATAAATATTATGAGCTAAAATATTCAAAAATTACGTCAGATATTTTTTCTAGAACAATAAAGTTTGTAGACGGAAAAATTGGAGATTTAGTACCATTATCAGCACAAAAATTTGCATCTGTTTATGAGAATTTAACGTCCGAAAATTCAGAGGATTGGTCAAATGCTGTTCATAGTTGTAGGCAAATATTTCAAGATACTGCTGATGTGATTTATCCTGCTAGAGAGGATAAGACTATTAATTTAGACAATGATAAAACTAAAATTATTAAATTAGGTGTGGATAATTATATAAATCGAATTATTGCATATGTTGATGAGCAGTCAGACTCTAAAAGATTTGAGGAAATCGTTGGTTCACAGATGAAATATTTAGGCGAGCGGTTAGATACTATTTTCAAAGCTGCTCAGAAAGGTTCTCATGATATTATTACTTCTAGGCAAGAAGCTGATCGTTATGTTATTTACACATACTTGATAGTTGGAGATTTATTATCTTTGGTAGAGTTGTAAAAAACATTATTAATTTCAGATAAAGATTTTAGATAGCCGCTTAACTTACTGAATAACTAAAAATCCTCAGAATCTTTAATTTATTAAGATGAGTATTTCTCATCTTAAGCTGAATTTATATCGTTTTACTCACTTTCTTATTCACGTTTAAATAAAGCCATTCAGAAATTTAGCTTTTTATAAAATTTTTAGGTGGCAATCTCCATGAGTACAGCATTTGAGTGTTCAATTAAACGTATCCGTTTTGATGAGAATTATACACCAGCAGAAAGCACACGTTTAACCACAAACTTTGCCAATTTGGCACGTGGGGAAAGTCGTGAAGAAAACTTGCGTCGTACCCTTGCGATGATCAACAACCGTTTTAATAGCTTGGCAACCGTTGATAACCCGAAAGGTGATCGCTATTCACTTGAGATTGACATCATTTCTGCTGAAATTGATATCGAAGGTAATGGTCAAACTTTCCCATTTATTGAAACACTGAAAAGTGTAGTGATTGACCATAAAACAGGGGAGCGTATTGAAGGCATGATCGGCAATAGCTTCTCATCTTATGTGCGTGATTACGACTTCAGCGTAGTATTGCCTCAATTGGGTTGTGGTGTAGGTGAAAAACCTGAAGATTTTGGAGATCTACATGGTAAATTGTATCAACATTTGGTGAATTCAGATGTATTTAAGGCAGAATTTACCAAGCCACCTGTGATTTGTTTAAGCGTTTCAACCTCTAAAACCTATTACCGTACGGCAAACGTACATCCTATTTTAGGTGAGGAATATACCAATGATGAATATTCACGTACCGATGAATATTTCGCCAAAATGGGCTTACGTGTACGTTACTTCAGACCGGAAGGTGGTAATGCACCATTAGCATTCTATTTCGCTGGCGACTTAGTCCGTGATTATACTGATTTTGAATTGATCAGCGCGATTGCAACCATGGAAAGCTTCCAAAAAATTTATCGTCCTGAAATTTACAACACCAACTCTCCGGCAGGTGTGGAGTATCAACCAAGCTTGAGCTATGGCGATTATTCACTTACACGTGTGGTCTATGACCGTGTGGAACGTGGTGAGTTAGCGGTTAAGCAAGGTAAATGGACAGAAGAAAACTTCATCAAACCATATCAAGATATTTTAAATGAATGGGCAGCAAACTTTAAGGTCGAAACAGCTGCTTAAGACATCGAATTGACACACAGACTGACGAATTTTAGAGAAAGAAGATTAGACATGGCGCTTACACAACCGAAACTTTTACTCCCAACTTCAACTGCGGGTAGCTTGCCAAAACCGTCTTGGTTAGCTGAACCTGAAAAATTATGGTCTGCATGGAAGCTTGAAGGCGAAGAATTATTAGAAGCTAAACGTGATGCTTTGAAATTATCATTACATGAGCAAGTCACTGCAGGTATCGATATCGTGAGTGATGGTGAGCAAACCCGTCAGCACTTTGTAACCACGTTTATTGAACATCTTGAAGGTGTAGATTTCGAAAAGCGTGAAACCATGCGTATTCGTAATCGTTATGATGCAAGTGTACCTTCAGTTGTGGGTGAAGTTTCTCGTAAAAAAGCAGTGTTTGTAGACGATGCGAAATTTTTACGCAGCCAAACCAGTCAGCCAATTAAATGGGCGTTGCCTGGTCCAATGACCATGATTGATACACTTTTTGACGGACACTACAAGAGCCGTGAAAAACTGGCTTGGGAATTTGCCAAAATTTTGAACCAAGAAGCTTTAGAACTTGAAGCAGCAGGCGTAGACATTATTCAATTTGATGAACCTGCGTTTAACGTATTCTTTGATGAAGTGAATGACTGGGGTGTACCAACCTTAGAACGTGCACTTGAAGGTCTAAAGTGTGAAACTGCAGTTCATATTTGCTATGGTTACGGCATTAAAGCCAATACAGATTGGAAACAAACTTTAGGTAATGAATGGCGTCAATACGAAGAGTCATTCCCGAAACTACAACAATCTAAGCTCGATATTATTTCACTTGAATGCCAAAACTCACGTGTACCAATGGATTTAATCGAATTGATCCGTGGTAAGAAAGTGATGGTGGGTGCAATTGATGTGGCAACCACTCAAGTGGAAACTGCAGAGGAAGTAGCAAATACGCTACGCAAAGCATTGCAATTTGTTGATGCAGATAAACTGTATCCTTCAACTAACTGTGGTATGACACCGCTATCTCGCCAAGTGGCACGTGGCAAACTTGAAGCTTTAAGCGCAGGTGCTGCTATTGTTCGTAAAGAGCTAGAAGCTTAATCAAACGTAGTCTCGTGCGAAGCAGAACAAATCATCGCAAGGTCATTTGTCCAGCTTTATGCACGAGCACGTGATATGTACATTTGAGATGAAAGAGATGATTGAAGCAACAGACTTTAGAAATGCAATGTCTTTACTCACCACAGCAGTGAATGTCATTACAACGAAAGGTGAAGCAGGGATGCATGGATTTACTGCATCTGCGGTATGTAGTGTGACCGATACCCCGCCAACCTTATTGGTCTGTATGAATCAATCCTCTCGTTCACATGCACATTTTGTTGAAAATAAAGTCTTGGCTGTAAACGTATTGAGTTCGCAGCATGAACAGCTTTCAAATGCCTTTGCTTCAAGTAAACTCAGTTCTGAACAGCGTTTTCAACTGGGGGAGTGGGGCGGTTTAGAGACAGGCTCGCCGATTTTGCAGAATGCTTTGGTCAGTTTTGACTGTGAGATTCAAGATATTCAGCAAGTCGGTACACACAGTGTTTTCATGTGTCGTGTTCTTAAAGTTCAACAAAGCGATCAAGAAGAAAGTCTGGTGTATTTTAACCGTGCTTATCATCAAGTGGGTCAATTGGAACACGTTTAACCCAATGCCTTAATTCATTCATCTTTTTAAAAGTTAGTCTATTGTGGAACTTATAACCTTTTTAATCATCGGTGCTTTTGCTGGTTTTGCGGCAGGGCTGTTTGGTGTCGGCGGTGGTACGATTATTGTACCACTGCTTTTTATTGTCTTTACCCAAATGGGCTATGACCCCGATGTGGTTATGCACCTCGCATTAGGCACATCTTTGGCAACCATTGTTGTAACCTCGATTAGCTCATTGATAGCGCATCATAAAACTGGTGCTGTGATTTGGCCTGTTTTTAAAAATCTAGCGCCACCTATGGTAATTGGTTGTTTTTTTGGGGCAGGTATTGCTGGTTTGATATCAGGATTACATCTACAAATCATTGTTGGCTTATTTCTGATTTGGGTCGCATATACGATGTTTACAGGTGCCAAAAAAGCAATTGACCCAACGAAAACGTTACCCTCATCAGGTCAACAAGTTGCTGCAGGTAGTGTGATTGGGGTTGCATCAGCAATCTTTGGTATTGGTGGTGGAAGTCTGACGGTTCCATATCTGAATCGCTATGGTGTGGTCATGCAGAAGGCTGTTGGAACATCTGCGGCGTGTGGGTTACCGATTGCGGTTGCAGGTGCATTAGGATTTATGCTTTTTGGCATGAATGCTGAAATCAATGTGCCGAATACTATTGGTTATGTTCATATTTATGCCTTCATTGGCATCAGTATCATGAGTTTCATCACTGCAAAATTTGGTGCGAAGGCTGCACATGCCTTATCGCCAGTAATGTTGAAGAAATGCTTTGCCCTTTTATTGGTCATTGTTGGATGCTTTTTCCTTGTGAAAGGATTCATTTGATATTACGCAATGATCATTCATCATGTTAAATAGCCTGCTTCATGTGGGCTTTTAATCTTTGCTTTTAATGTATCCTTACAAGGACAATGATTTGAGTTTCTCCCAAGATGATCGAATTAAAACACTTAAAAATGCTTTCAGCTTTAAGAGAACATGGTTCTTTAGTCGCAGCTGCGAGCGATCTTTGCATTACACCTTCAGCGGTATCTCATCAGCTACGTGAGCTTGATCAGTGGATGGGTATTGAGGTCGTGAACCGCAAGACTCGGCCTATTACTTTTTCTAATGTTGGTCAACGTCTACTAAAACTAGCAGATGAGATTTTGCCACAAGTACAAATCGCACAAGCTGATATCAGTAGAATTCTGCATGGTCAAACAGGTCGAATCACATTTTCTTCTGAATGCCATAGTTGTTTCGATTGGCTTATGCCACTATTAAATCAGTACCGTATTCAATATCCAGATGTCGATTTAGACTTCGCATCAGGATTTGAAGCGAATCCACATGAGTTATTGCAAAATGGCGAATTTGACTTACTGATTACAGCAGATCCAATCGCTTTAAAAGGTGTTGAATACTTTCCGGTATTTGAATATGAATCGCGACTTGTTTTATCAACAACCCATCCATTGGTACGTGTAGAACAAATTACCGCTCAAGAGTTAGCTGAAGAAACACTGATTACTTATCCAGTGGATAAACATCGTTTAGATATCATGTCGAAACTATTTATTCCTGAAAATATTCAACCTAAAAACATTCGAACCACTGACTTAACCCAAATGCTGATTCAGCTTGTGGCGAGCGGACGTGGTATTGCAGCGCTACCTGATTGGGTAGTGAATGAATATGAAGCGAAAGGCTGGGTCACGTCACGACGTCTAGAATGTGTTTCACCTGAAGGATTACGCCGAACCTTATATGCAGGTTTTAGAACGGATGAAAAACAGAGAGACTATTTTGAAGGGTTCTTAAAGCAGCTTGAACGATTTTCTAAGAAACGAAATAGCTATTATGTTTAAATCTAGGCTTTTTTTCTTTACTTCAGGGTCAAAGGAATGCTAAAAAGTGTACAGTAGATTTGTATGTTATTCACCAATGGCTTTGTTGCACAAAGATTTCATAACTATATGATTTTAAAAGTTTTGATTATTTTTTGATCCAAAATTAAATTTATTTAAATCAGATGCTTACATATTTATGCAACAAAGCCGATTTGAAATTAAAATATGTCTGAGTTTTTGTAGTTCTCAGATTATTTTAAGTCATTTTTAAGGTTCAAATTTTAGGCTAAAGCATATTAAAGTCTTCGAACTTAAAAAATGCTTAAACTGACTTCTTTTCCAAGCCTTCTTCAAATCAAACCAATTCGTTTAGCAAGATTTAATCTGATGCTCGCTATTTGGTTGGGATTAGTTTTGAATTTTTCTTTTTATCAAAACATTCATCAACTGACGCCCCATAGCAATTTCAAAGCATGGGCATTATTAGCTACGACAGTCTTGGTTGTTATTGGCTTTTATTATTTGGTATTACAATGGCTTATCTGGAAGTGGAATGCCAAAATACTAGCCAGTATTCTGATCATTCTGGGTGGCTTTAGTGCTTATTTTGTTAATAGTCTAGGTGTAGTCATTACCCCAGACCAGATCCAGAATATGTTACAAACTGATGTTCGTGAAATTCGGGATCTTTGGTCAATACGATTAATTATCTGGACATTGGTATTTGTCATTTTCCCACTCTTTATCGTGTGGATACTTAAAATTCAGCCTGTATCATTGGGGCGTCAATTGTTGCATAAAAGTTTGAGCAGTGTACTTTCACTCGGATTAATACTCAGCTTATTATTCTGTTTTTATGTCGATTATGCTGCCATCTTTCGTGAGCATCGTGACCTGAAAGGGATGATCTCCCCACAAAACAGTATTGCATCTACATTATCCTATTATAAGAAAAAAGCCCCTAAAGCAAATTTGCCATTGGTGACCTTTGGTGAAGATGCACATCTACTTCAGCAGACTCAAATGCAAAGCAAACCTAAATTGATGGTGCTAGTAGTAGGGGAAACTGCACGTGCTGAGAGCTTTGCTCTAAATGGCTATGCACGTAATACAAATCCTGAACTGAGCAAACTGCAGGTGATAAATTTTAATCAAGTCAGTTCTTGCGGAACTGCCACAGCTGTTTCAGTACCGTGTATGTTTTCAGGGATGACACGTCAAAACTATGATGAACAGTTGGCTAGCCATCGTGAAGGATTACTAGATATTGCTCAGCGTACTGGTTATCAAGTGACTTGGATTGATAATAATTCTGGCTGTAAAGGTGCCTGTAACCGGATTCAAAATTATCAAATTCCCACTCAACTGAAACAAAAGTGGTGTGATGCTGAAGGTGAATGTTTTGATGAAATATTGGTAGATAGTCTGAAAGATTATTTGTCACATCTCGATAAAAATAATCAAAAACCACAGTTGATCGTTCTGCACCAAATGGGCAGCCACGGTCCGGCTTATTTCAAACGCTCCAAATCACCATACCAACCTTTCCAACCAACCTGTAATACCAATGCTATTCAGGGCTGTAGCGCCGATGAGCTAAAAAATAGCTATGATAATTCTATTGTCTATACAGATTATGTCCTTGCTCAGATGATCAAAACGTTGCAGGATCAAAAACAATATCAAACTGGTTTCTGGTATCTGTCTGATCATGGTGAATCTACCGGAGAACATGGTCTATATCTGCACGGTGCCCCTTATGGCATAGCACCAACGCAACAGACCCATGTTCCAATGTTGATGTGGTTTTCAGAGTATTGGCAACAGTACAATACCCAGCAGGTCAACTGTCTAAAAGCACAAACCGGTAAGATGCTCAGTCAGGATAATCTGTTCCCGAGTTTATTGAGTTTGCTGGGTATAAAAACGCAAGTGATTGAAGCTAAAAATGATATGCTTGCACAATGCTCATCATCATTAAAGAACAGAGCTTGAGATGCATAAAATATTGATTATTGAAGATGACTTCATGATTGCCGAGTCAACTAAAACATTGCTCAAGCTCCATCAATTTGATGTGCACTGGGTCAACAATGGCATTGATGGCTTAAAACAGCTACAACAGCAAAATTATAATATTGTCCTGCTAGATCTGGGTTTGCCAATGATGGATGGTATGCTGGTACTTAAAAATATCCGTCAAAAGTTTCCAAGTTTACCTGTCCTGATTATTTCTGCTCGAGATCAGCTACAAAACCGGGTAGATGGACTGAATGATGGGGCAGATGATTACTTAATTAAACCTTATGAATTTGACGAGCTACTGGCACGTATTCACGCTTTAATGCGTCGAAGTGGAAGTATAAATATTGAGAAAGATACTAATAAGAAGTTATTACACAGTGGTTTGGAATTGGATATTGAGCAACACATCGCATTATTTAACGGACAGGCTATCGAATTATCTAATCGAGAATGGTCTATTCTCACCGCACTATTAACGTATCCAAACAAAATTTTTTCTAAAAATGATTTAGAAGACAAACTTTATGATTTCGATAGTGATGTAAGTAGTAATACTGTGGAAGTCTATATTCATCATCTGCGGGCCAAATTAGGGAAAGACTTTATCCGGACGATTCGTGGACTAGGATATCGCTTAGGGTAAAGCATGATGAAAAAACGCTATTCCTTGCAAAAACGTCTAATTATTTATATTTCATTGTTTAGCGTAGTATTAGGCTGTGTACTAATCTTTGCGGCATACCAGATTGCACTTGAAGAAATTAATGAAGTCTTGGACAAACAGATGCAAAGTCTCGCAGAGCGCATTGCAGAAAATCATCCTGAACCGCTACAAAGCGAGATTGATTTAGAAAAACAGTATAGTGAAGAAGATTTATTTGTAGATATTTGGTCTTATACAGATACTACATTACATCCACAGGATGTTTTGGTTGCATCGGTCAAGAAAGCAGGATTCTATACACATCAAACCCCATACGGGACCTGGCTAACTTATATCATTCCTGGAGACCAATTACAGATCCAAGTAAGCCAGCAAAAAAATGTCCGGCAAGATCTAGCATTGGAGCTCGCAGTGAATATGTTTCTCCCTTATGTACTATTTCTTCCTTTTGCTATATTCGGTTTAAGCTGGGTAATTCGGAGAAATTTTCAGCCTCTTATTGATTTTAAAACAGAATTGGCCAGCCGTAAGGCTCAAGAATTAAAACCAATTGAAATGAAAGAATATCCTTTGGAGCTAGAACCGACCATTCAGGAAATGAATTACCTGTTTGGCCGTATTTCCTTAGCCCAACAAGAGCAGCGTCAATTTGTAGCAGACTCTGCACATGAACTACGTACACCACTGACAGCTTTGAATTTACAGTTGCAGATCTTATTACAGCAATTTCCACAAAGTGATGCCTTGCACAACTTGAGTCTGGGCATCTTAAGGATGCAACATCTGGTAAATCAACTGTTAAGTCTGGCTAAACAGGATGTCACAGAAGGTTTAACTGAGCCTGTACAATCCCTGTCTCTGAATCAAATGACAGTCGCCTGCATTGAGCAGTTGATCCAGCTGGCACTACAAAAAGAAATTGATTTAGGAGTAGAACAACAGCAAGAATTGTTGATTCAGGGCCAGGCCTCAACCCTACACTCGATTATTTATAACCTGATTGATAATGCAATTAAATACAGCCCAGAGCATGGCGTGATCAATGTATCGATATTGCAGCAAGGTCAACAGGCGATTCTACAGATAGAAGATAGTGGAGCAGGGATTGATCCAGCGCAATTTAACCAAATTCGTCAGAGATTCTATCGGGTTCATAACCATGCTGAAATTGGTAGTGGCTTAGGTTTATCAATTGTGGATAAAGCAACTGAACGTTTGGGCGGTACTTTAGAATTTTCAAAAAGTAGCAGCTTAGGTGGTCTGTGTGTACAAGTGAAATTTGCCTTGGTCGAAGCCTAAATAGATAGACTTTTGTCTTTTAGGTATTAAGGCTGTTTGATGCTAGCGAGCAAGGAAGCGTTTTTTTCAACTGGCATTTTGTGGCTAAATAAAACATAACCAATGATATTAATGCACCAAATCACCCAGCCAGTCCACAGGTTGTGACTCAGGAAATGTGCCCCCCGCATCATTTGTGCCCAGCCCATAGCGAAGCCTAAGATCGCTGCAGCGATTAGAAAAAAATAAGCCCGCTGACGGTTTACAGTGCGATAAACAAAATAGCCTGTCATTAATGCAAAACCACTAGATGCATGTCCACCAGGAAAACAATGTCCAGCGGTAGCACTGAAATCCCATAAAAATCCATTAGATGTAGGTGTTACCATATCCCAAGGACAGGCATGAACTGACTGGGATTTGATAATTCCGATTATCCCAGTTGTAAGCACTACCATTATAAAGAAATAACCTAATTCCCAACGTCTCTTATGCCAAGATTGCCATTTTAGTGCGACCATCCAACCAATGAATAGCACTATATAAACTAGAATTAACAGATCTTTGATATAACGATGATTCAACTCTGCCAGTGCCCAATCTTGCCGGAGGGGAAATTGTCCCTGACCATCGATAAATGGATAGATTAGTTTTAAATCAATGACTCCACCCACATCAAAAAAATTCCAGAGAAGCAAAAAACTGAAACTCAGTAGCAATATTTGATTCAGTAAAAAACGAGATCGTTCGGACGACATTTTAAATATTCCATTCTTGTCGTTGTAGCAGAAATGAGATCAAAACGAATGACCGATTAAAATGATGCCCCAAGTTACGGTAATTAAACTGAGTGCGACAAACTGGGCGGCACTGCCCATATCCTTAGCATTTTTGGATAACTCATGCTGTTCTATGGAAATACGATCCACTACTGCCTCAATTGCTGAGTTAATCAGTTCAACAATCAGTGCTAGCAGGCACACAGCCACCATGAGTGCTTGCTCAGCTAGACTCTGTGATATCCAAAAACTAAGAGGAATCAAAATCAGGTTAATCAGCACGATCTGCCGAAAGGCTGCTTCAGTTCGGAAGGCTGTTTTAAGGCCGGCCGCGGAATAACGAGTAGCATTGAAAATACGTTGTGTTCCGGAAGTACCTTTGTAGAGTGAACGATCGGGGGACATAGAAGTGATTCAGTTAAGACGAGATTTGATTAATTTAAATTTTTAACCTTAAAACTCCCTTAAAAATGGATGTTTATTTGATTGTTTTGGGGCAAAAAATGGCTTAACCCACTTCAATGGTTTTTAATGTCTTGAAATGCTCTAAGGTATCCCTCATTACACATCTTCTTAAAAATCATCAAAATTAGTAACTAATATCATGATTAGACTTCTTGCATTAGTCAAAATTTAAACAGCCCAAAGCTACATTTTATAAGGTTTTAGCCAATTCAAAAATTAGGTAAAAAGATACTTTCGCAAGAGGTCTATTGTTCAAGGAGTAGGTCAGCTATTTGGTTAAGGTACTCGAGTATTTTTTTCATTCAGAATCGACTCATTAATGCTTTGTTTTTCCCTGTCATTTTCTATCTTAATGGCTAAAGCTAATATAATTATTATTATGATAAGAATGCTTATTTTGCCCTTCATTTGTATACTTCTATTAGAAATAACTTAATAAATATTAGCATCTCAGCTCGAGACCTTAAAGTAGGATTCAAACCATATTTTAAATCGAGTCACTTTGTACTTAATATAATACGATTCTTGAAAAATTCTAATAATTAAAAATTTAATCAAACGAGTGATTTGAAAGTCAAAAGATTTAAAAATTCTACAGCATAGACTTGAATAATGCGATGATCTCGAACGTCTTGCAGAACTGCAAGACATTGAATTTCTTTGTCAAAATAGTGATCAGCATCTATATTTCATATCCAGTCCATGATGTTTAAACCACCATAAACTAGACATTTTTATTGGTGAGAATATAGACACTTTAAATGGTTTCTAACAGATTCATTTCGTATAATATTGATTATGTTAAATAGACGAATTTCGGTATTAAATTCATTAATATTGATATAAATTAAATTATACATTATGTGTTGTCAATTTCTTCTTAAAAAATAGAGTTTTCCAATCACTATTATGAGAATGAGTTTGTAAATACAGACTCATTTCCTATCGCTATAAATATTAAAAATAGCTACATAGAGTTTATCTCTAGCTTATTCAAATTTGTCTTTGAAATTAGGCGTTACTACGGATGAACAATAATTTTTACAGCAGACTCATTATTATGAATCAATGTTTCAAAGCCTTTAGAAACAAGATCATCTAATGCAATCCGTTGGGTAATAAAAGGTTCTAGATTAATCTTACCTTGCTCAACCAAACGAATAGTTTCCTGATGGTCATTGACGTAAGCTATCGTGCCACGAATATCTAGCTCTTTCATCACCACACTATGCACATTAATTGTGGCAGGATGGCTCCAAATAGAAACGATAACGACTACACCAGTTGGTTTCATTGCTGCAACGAGTGTATCCATGACTTTATTGACACTACTACATTCAAAAGCGACATCTACACCGCGGTCTTCTGTAATTTTCATTACCTCAGCAACTACATCAACCTTAGATGGGTCTAGTACATAATCGGCAACACCCGCTTCTATCGCTTTTTCTTTACGTTTTGCACTCAGTTCAGTAATGATGACCGTGAGACCTTTAGCCTTTAAAATAGCAGATAAAAGTAAGCCTATTGGGCCTGCTCCACCAACCAGTGCGATATCGCCAGCTTTTGCGCCACTTCTGACATAGGCATGATGACCGACAGATAAAGGTTCTATCAATGCTGCTTGGTCTAAAGGAATATCATTTGAAATAGGATGCACCCAACGCCGCTGAACTGCAATTTTTTCAGAAAGACCACCACCGCGTCCGCCTAAACCAATAAAGTTCATATTTTTTGATAAATGATACTTATCATTGGGGCCAGTCGGGACATCATCCGCAATAATATAGGGTTCAACTACGACATGTTGTCCAATTTGGATATCGTCTACACCCTCACCAACTGCATAAACTACGCCTGAAAATTCATGTCCCATTGTTACAGGTGCAGATTCTCCCGAAATTGGATGTGGATGACCACAAGGTGGAATAAAAATAGGGCCTTCCATGAATTCATGTAAATCTGTACCGCAAATACCGCACCATGCAACTTGAATTCCAACTGTGCCTGGAAGTACTTTCGGTTCAGGGATATCTTCAATTCGAATATCCCCTCGGTCATAAAAACGAGCTGCTTTCATTGTGTATTCCTTATGTTGATATTAACGGTAAACCATTCCACCATCTGTCAAAATAGACTGACCTGTAATATAGTTTGCATCCTCGCTGGCTAAAAATGCAACTAATGCAGCCACGTCATCTGGTGTTTCAGCACGTCCTAAAGCAATACCATCTACATATTTTTTATACGTTTGACCAATTGGTGCACCTGTAATTTCAGAGAACCGCTGATCTATTTCGACCCACATGTCTGTACCAACAACACCCGGACAATAACTATTTACAGTAATTTTAGCACTGGCATATTCTTTAGCCGCAGCTTGCGTCAATGCACGAACTGCAAATTTCGTTGCCGAATAAACACCGAGTAAAGCAAAGCCTTCATGACCTGCTATTGAGCATGCATTAATAATTTTTCCAGCCTGTTGGCGTTGTTTAAATTTATTTGCTGCGGCTTGAATCCCCCAAAGTACACCACCGACATTGATGTTCATAATTTGGGTAAATTCACTCGGCGTTACTTCTGCCAAAGCTTTGACTTGTGCAATACCTGCATTATTAATCATGATATCAAAGCCATTAAGTGTCGATTCTGCATGATTAATAGCGTCACTGATTTGTATTGGATCTGAAATATCCGCAATAAATGTGGTGGCTTTTACGCCAAAGGCTTCAACCTCTTGTTGAACAGTATTTAACTTTTCTTGATGAAGATCGACCAAGGCAATATGTACACCTTCTTGTGCTAAACGTAAGGCAATACCACGTCCAATGCCTTGTGCCGCACCCGTAATTAAAGCAACTTTGTTGTTTAAACCTCTAGGCATGTTGCGACTCCTTAAATATGGATTGCACGTTGCATCGCCGACAAGACCGACTCATGCATCGCCTCAGACAAAGTAGGATGAGGGAAAATGACCTGCGCTAAGCTTTCATCCGTCGCTTCTAGGTATTTTGCGATGGCAAAACCCTGAATATGTTCGGTAACTTCATGTCCAACCATGTGAGCACCTAACAATTCACCCGTTTCCTGACTAAAAATAGTTTTAATGAATCCTGCGCTATCACCCAAAGCCAATGCCTTACCATTGGCTTGCAAAGGAAACTTACCCACATTGATATTCAAGCCCGCAGCTTTCGCTTTCTGTTCTGTCAAACCAATACTGGCCACTTGCGGATGGGTAAAAATACAGCCCGGAATTTGTGTACGATCTAAAGCATGTACATGATCTAAACCTGCAATTTTCTCCACACAAAGAATAGCCTCGTGACTGGCCTTGTGTGCCAAACACGGTGCGCCTGCAACATCGCCAATTGCATATACGCCCACAATATTAGTTTTGCACCATGAGTCGACTTTAATAAAACCATTCTCTAATTCGACACCTAAAGCTTCTAGGCCAAGATTTTCAGCATTTGGTTTCACGCCAATAGCTGAAAGCACCTTTTCAACAGTAATGATTTGTACACCTGTGGCAGTTTCAATATGACAATGTACTTGAGCCTGATCAGTTTCTATTTTTTTTACAGTCGCTTCGGTTAAAACCTGCATACCCTGCTGTTCAAATTGCTTTTGTACATACTTCGCAACTTCAATGTCTTCGCTAGGAAGAATCTGCTTTGCAATATCAACCAAGGTGACTTGGCAGCCTAAGTCTTGGTATAGGCTTGCAAACTCACTGCCTATAGCACCCGAACCAATGACCAGTAAAGATTTTGGTAATTGTTCTGGAACTAAAGCCTCTTTATAACTCCAGACCTGATGGCCATCTACAGGAATATGAGGCAAATTGGCCGCACGTGCGCCTGTTGCGACAATAATATGCGGTGCAGAAATCTGCTGTTTTTGACCATTCGCATCTGTAAGCTCTAATTGCTCTTTGGCAATAAACTGGGCTGCTGCGTTAAAAACAGTGATTTGATTTTTTTTCAATAGTTGACCGATACCTTGCACCAGTTGCTCAGAAACCTGTCTGCTATGATGGACCAGTTTTTGAATATCAAAATCAATCGCGTTAAGCGTAAAGCCAAACTGCCCTGCATGTTTGAACTGCTGCGCAAGCACAGCCCCGCTCAATAATGCCTTGGTTGGAATGCATCCCCAATTAAGACATACTCCGCCTAAGTGTTGTTTTTCAACGATTGCCGTTTTTAATCCCAGTTGCGCTGCGCGAATCGCAGCGACATATCCTCCAGGACCAGCACCAATAACCACAAGATCAAATTGTGTATCTGACATGACTATTCCTCCTACACCAAAATTAATGCAGGATTTTCGACAAACTGCTTAAATGCCGATAAGAATTGAGCACCCAACGCACCATCAATGACACGATGATCACAAGACAATGTTGCGGTCACCATTTCACGAACAACAATCTCATCATTT
Organism: Acinetobacter sp. YH16038; assembly: GCF_013417275.1. Classification (NCBI taxonomy): domain Bacteria; kingdom Pseudomonadati; phylum Pseudomonadota; class Gammaproteobacteria; order Moraxellales; family Moraxellaceae; genus Acinetobacter; species Acinetobacter sp. YH16038. The sequence continues at coordinate 25,751 of NZ_VPEG01000019.1, forward strand.
TCAACGACAGCACGTTTCTCTGCTGCACCTAAGGCTAGAATTGCACCTTGAGGCGGGTTAATAATGGCATCAAACTGTTGAATACCAAGCATGCCCAAATTGGAAATACTGAAACTGCCCCCTTGAAACTCATCAGGTGCCAATTTTCCAGTTTTGGCACGTGTCGCCAGATCACGCATATCATTGGAAATTTGCGCCAAAGATTTACGGTTCGCTGCTTTAATAATTGGCGTGATCAGTCCATTTTCGATGGCTACAGCAACCGAAATATCAGCCTGTTCAAACTGTAAAATCTGCTGATTCTCTTCATCAAACTGAACATTAACTTGTGGAACTTTAATCAGTGCAGCAGCAGCAGCTTTAATCAGCATATCGTTAATGGACAGTTTGACTTGCGGTACAGTACTGTTAATTTGCTGACGCAAAGCCTGAACCGACTCAACATTTAAGTCTATCGTTAAGCGAAAATGTGGTGCATTGCGTTTTGCCGCTTGTAGCCGTGCAGCGATTGCTTTACGCATACCATTCATAGCTACGGTGGTGAATTTTGCTGACTCTGTTGGATGCGCATACTCAGTATGTTGAGCCTGTACAGGATTTTCCCGTTGATATACAGCTTCAACATCTTCCTTACAGACTCGTCCACGTGAACCCGATGCACGACAATCATGCAAATTAATGCCCCATTGTTTTGCCAAACGGCGAGCAACAGGTGTTGCTAGAACATCACTATCATCTGCTTTAGATTTCGCGGCTTTCGTACTAGCTTGATGACGTACATCTGGCCAAGAACCACCAGCAGCTTGAACTGCGGCCTGAATATCTTGAACACTGATACGGCCTTCACGTCCAGAACCCGTAATCTGAGCCAAGTTTACATTATGCTTTTCAGCCAATTTCAAGGCATGTGGCGTTGCAAAAATATCATCCCTTTGTTGGTAGCCTTGTAACTCATCAGGAATAGAATATCCGCCCTGAGTCACCGCTTTTGATCCATTACCAACACTGTTCTGTTTAGGAGCAGCTTGTACTTTGGTTTCAACTTGAGCCACATCGACTTTTTCAGGAACCGCTGCTACCGCTTTATTTCCAGTTACAGCAGGTGTTCCACCTAAAGACTGTGCAAATGCTTCAACTTCTGCATCGGAAACTTGGGCGTCTGCACAAATTGCAATGATTCCACCTACGACCAGTGTGTCACCATCGTTAGCAATAATTTTTCGTAGCAGGCCATCAAAAGGTGCCTCCAATACATTGACGATTTTTGTGGTTTCAATTTCACAAATTTCCTGTCCTTTACTAAATTGGGTACCTTCCTGAATCAGCCATTGGGCAATCGTACCCTCTTCCATGGACAAACCCCATTTTGGGATTTCTAAAGTTTTAATTTCGCTCATCCTAAGCCTCCAACGTCTTGCGTACAGCCTGTTCGATGCGTTCTACACTAGGTAGCCATTCTTTTTCTAGTACTGGTGAAAATGGTACGGGTGAGTGTGGTGGAGTGACTAATTCGATTGGTGCTTTAAGATAATGAAAGCCTTTCTGGGCAATAAGCGCAGCCACATCATGTCCGAAACCACAACGTGCTGCTGATTCATCTACAATCACCACACGACCTGTTGAAGCTACTGACTCTAAAATGCCATCTTCGTCTAATGGTGAAATGGTTCTAGGGTCAACCACTTCAACCGAAATGCCTTCTTTTGCGAGCTTATCAGCGACTTCATTGGCACGATGCACCATCAAACTTAAGGCAATAATGGTGATATCTGTGCCTTCACGGGTGTAATTTGCGACACCAAAAGGAATAGTGTAGGCCTCATCTGGCACTTCGCCCTTAATGTCGTACAACAACTTGTGTTCACAAAAGACTACTGGGTCGTCATCTCGAATGGCTTGAATCAACAACCCTTTTACATCATAGGCACTTGAAGGCACCACCACTTTTAAACCAGGCACTGAGGCAAACACGTTATATGGCGACTGAGAATGCTGCGCTGCTGCGGAAAAACCTGCACCAATCATGCCACGTACAACGAGTGGCGCTTTGGCTTTGCCGCCAAACATGTAGCGAAATTTAGCTGCTTGGTTATACAGCATGTCATAACACACGCCGTAAAAATCCATAAACATTAAATCTGCCACAGGTCTTAAACCCGTTGCAGCAGCACCTGCCGCCATACCAATAATCGCTGATTCTGTAATTGGAGTATCAATGACTCGTTCAGAACCAAATTCAGTCCATAAGCCTTTGGTTACACCAAGTACACCGCCAAAACCTTCCAGCTTATTATCATCGGTATTTTTACCACCATGTCCACCACGAACATCTTCACCGACCACAATGACACTTGGGTCTCGGCGCATTTCTAATTCAATTGCTTCTTTAATCGCGTTTCGATAACTTTTATTTGGCATTGTTCTACTATTCCTTTAGTAAGAGACGTATACATCGGTAAGTAACTGAGAAACTTCTGGGTACTTAGCTGCACGTGCCTTTGCAACAGCATCGTCTACATTGGCTTTAGACTGAGCGTCAATCGCATCGAGCTTGGCTTCGTCAATTTTGTCTTTGACTTTTTCGCGGAATATTTTCAATGGATCTTTATGTTCTTTGACATAATCCAGTTCTTCTTTAGAACGGATAAGCCCTGGATCACCTTCAAAATGTCCATAAAATCGGTTGGTTACCGTTTCAATCACACTCGGACCTTCACCACGGCGGGCACGTTCAATGGCTTTTTGTGCAACTTCATACACAGCAAAAAAGTCTGTTCCATCTACTTTTTCAGCGGGTAAGCCAAAACCTGCTGCTCGGCCTGCAATATCTTTACTGCCTACGGCATAATCATGTGCAGTACCTTCACCAAAACCGTTATTTTCAAAAACAAAAATGACAGGAAGCTTTAACACAACAGCCATATTAATGGCTTCAAAAGTTAAGCCCTGATTTGAACCGCCATCACCGGTAAAAGATAGACCAATCCCCCCATTTTTGAGTGTTTTAGCACTTAAAGCTGCCCCAATAGCCAAAGGTGGACCACCACCCACAATACCGTTTGCACCGAGCATGCCTTTATCTAAGTCCGCAATGTGCATTGAGCCGCCTTTACCACGACACAAACCATCATCTTTGCCAAAAATTTCTAGCATCATGGCGTGAATGTCACAGCCCTTTGCAATACAATGTCCGTGACCACGATGTGTTGAGGTAATGAAGTCCTTATCTGTTAAATTTTCACAGATCCCTACGGCAACAGCTTCCTCACCGCTATAAAGATGGATGAAACCTGGGATATCACCTGTATTGTTTTCATCGTGAAGTCGATCCTCAAATTCACGAATGTCGCGCATTCTTTTGTATGCTGCTAGCAATTGCTCTTCCGTTAATTGCATATATTTATTCCTTATTAACTACGCTTAAAAGAAAATCCCAAATTGAATAACTGGATTTTTAAATCGTATATTTATATAAGAATATTTTTATTTAATTTCATATTAGACTAAAAAAATATAATGCATAAAAACATAAGATAAACATTAAAAACAATGGTTTATAAAATTAAGAAATTTGTAAATTTTTTAATATTATTCAGCTATATACAAAAACAAACTTTTAACCAACCTTTGTTTTATATGATAAGTTTTTTGCCCTGTTTTAATATTATTAATACATTTAAAGCAGCTTATTTAATATCAGGCTCAATATTAATTATTTTAAACGACGGAGTGTTTGAAATGGATTTAAATAACCCAGTATTAACTGGAAAGAAGCTACGTGGCGCTAAAAAAATGGCGCGTATTCCAATTAAAGTTGTTCCAACGGAAACGATACCGAAAAAGCCAGAATGGATCCGGACTAAAATTAGTCGACCTGAGGAAGTCCAAATCATTAAGGATTTATTAAGACAACAAAAACTACATACCGTTTGCGAAGAAGCAGCTTGTCCTAACTTGCCGCAATGTTTCGGTAGTGGAACAGCAACATTCATGATTATGGGAGATATCTGTACTCGACGCTGTCCATTCTGTGATGTCTCGCATGGCCGTCCTAATGCCTTAGATATTAACGAGCCACTGCATTTGGCTGAAACAGTGAAGAATCTAAACTTAAAGTATGTTGTGATTACTTCCGTTGACCGAGATGATTTAAAAGATGGCGGTGCACAGCATTTTGCAGATTGCATTCGAGAAATTCGTCAAACTAGTCCAGACACTTTGATTGAAGTTTTGGTTCCTGATTTTCGTGGTCGCGCAGATATTGCACTTAAAATTCTGAGCAAAAATCCACCTGATGTCTTTAATCACAATATTGAAACCGTGCCACGCCTGTATAAAGCCATGCGACCAGGCGCTGACTATCAGCATTCATTGAATTTACTTAAGAAATTTAAACACTACTGCCCTGATATCCCAACGAAATGTGGTTTGATGGTGGGTTTAGGAGAGATTGAAGCTGAGGTTATTGCGTTATTAAATGATTTGAAAGATTATCAAATTGATTATGTCACAATCGGCCAATACCTACAGCCATCCAAATCACATGCGCCAATTCATCGTTTTGTTACATTGCAAGAGTTTAAACATTATCAAACTCATGGAGAGCACTTAGAGTTTAAGAATATTTGGAGTGCACCATTAGTGCGATCGAGTTATTTTGCTGACCGCCAGTATTATGGTGAGGCTGTACCTGTGCCCTACGTGCGTGAATGACATTTTCATCATTTAAAGGATCCTATTTATCAACATAATGGTTACTTTTATTAACACTTCAGATAAAAATAGTCATTTCCAGTCCATAACAACACTTTTAAAGTAGCTAAAAGGCTGGTAAAACCCAAAAAAGGTTATTTAACGAATCCAAGAAAAAATGATTTGGTACACGTAAGAAAAGATTGAATGAGTATAGATCTGGAAATTGATTTCTGAAGTTTAAAGATATTACAGTCTAATCATAAAGGAATATGATATGAACCTGTTCAATACAGCACCAGCAAAAAAGCTGCAAACAACACATTTAATTAATCAGCATATTGTTCAGGCTGCACCCGTTTTGGCTTTGCCTCAAGAAGATCAGACTTCCCTATTCCGCCGCTCTATTCAGCATAATTATGCCGATTTATTAAGAATTGCTGATGATTCCGATATGGCAATTGGTCTTACAGATCACCATGGTACTCTGTTATGGACCTGGAGTAGTTCCGCGATGCTTTCTTCTGCTGAACAGGTACATTTTATTGAAGGTGGCCATTGGTCAACGCAGGCGGTTGGGACCAATGCGATTGGTATGACATTAAATAGCCAAACATCAAGTTGTGTATATTCTCATGAAAACCAAATGGACAGCGTTCGTGATTGGGTTTGTTATGCAGCACCTATCTGGGATCCGACTTCAGGTCAATTTCATGGCATTATCAATCTTTCCACAAAATATAAAAAACATACCCCTCTAGGCATTCTTGCTGTGGAACGCTGTGCAGACTTAATACAGCGAGCAATAAAATTTGAACAGAAAAATTTTTTATACATTAAAGCGCTAGGTTCGCCCTGGGTTCAATTTAATGGGCATACTTTGAACTTGACTCACCGTCAAATTGAAATACTTTGCATTTTAGCTTTGTATCCGTACGGGATTGGTTTAGAAGAGTTACACTATGCCCTTTATGGTGAGCGTAATGTCAGCCTAAAAACCCTAAAGGCTGAGCTTTCACAACTTCGTAGCCTATTACCTCATTCAATTGAGGCTCGGATTTATAGGCTTACCTGTGAAGTCCAATGTGATTTTTTACGTGCTGAACAATCATTAAATGCAAATCTTATTTCGAGTACATTCTCGCTATATAAAGGTAGCTTTTTATCTAAATCAGAAAGCCCTTTACTCAGTACTTGGAGACATTGTTTTGATGCCCGTTTAAGCCAGTTGATTTATCAAATAAAGGATACCGATCAATTATTACGGATTATTGGGCAAACACATGATCGTATTGATGCGGTACAGCGTTTATTAGAATTATTACCACAGGACAGCAACTACCGTAATTATTTTTCAAATCTGATTTAAATTTGATTTGTTGCTTCAACTCTAAAGTTTTATTGAATAAGGTTTTATTGTGTAGCAGATAGAAATTGTTCATCTAAAGATCTTTATTGTGTTTGAATTGGCCAGTTTGAAATAATGGCTCACTGAAAGCCCAGCCTGACCACCATCGACAATAACGATATTAAAATGTGATTTTAAGCATGTTGATTTAAATTTGCATAGTAGGTTCATAAACTTGCACAAGTAAAATTGCGGATTTTATTAAGATAACTATTTAATATTAATATTAATTATTTATTAAAAAAATTATGAACTAGACTTTAGGTGAACATAAGTTAAACACATAACAAATGATAATAAATTCATTGATATAGATAAATGACTGAGAGCTTTAATAGAGGTGGATCAGGAAATTTGAACAACACTTATAAGTGATATTTTGCTTCCCAAATGATGTTATAAACATCAATATATGGAGTATTTTATGACACGTAGACCAAGAAGAAATCATTCAAATGACTTTAAAGCTAAGGTAGCACTTGCTGCGATTAAAGCAGAAAAAACACTTGCTGAATTGAGTGCTGAATTTGATGTTCATCAAAACCAAATTATTGACTGGAAAAATCAACTGATTTCAGCTTCCTCGCAAGCTTTCGATCAATCAAAAGCTCCAACAGAACCACCCATCGATCTAAAAAAACTACATGCAAAAATCGGTGAGCAGGCATTAGAAATTGATTTTTTAGAAGGTGTGTTGAAGAAACTGGGCCGCTTCAACCACAAAAGTTAATCGATGACTCACTTCAGATTTCAGTATCTAAGCAAGCTAAGCTGCTGAAAGTCTCCCGTGGTTGTTATTACTATCGCCCAAAACCTGTGAGTGAATCAGATCTGAAGCTGATGCGCTGTATGGATGAGTTACATATGCAATACCCTTTTGCAGGTAGCCGTATGATGCGTGATTTATTGAATCGTCAAGGACATCATATAGGACGACGTCATACACGTACTTTAATGAAGAAAATGGGCATTAATGCGTTATATCGTAAACCAAATCTAAGTCAGGCCAATCAAGCTCACCGTAAATATCCATATCTGCTCAAAGGATTGGCTATTCAGCGCAGTAATCAAGTGTGGTGTACGGATATAACGTATATCCCTATGGCAAAAGGCTTTGTTTATTTATGTGCTGTGATTGATTGGCATAGCCGCAAGGTACTTGCGCATAGGGTATCGATTAGTATGGAGGTGGATTTTTGTATTTCGGCTTTAAATGAAGCGATTGAAAAATATGGATCACCTGAAATATTTAATACAGACCAGGGCAGTCAGTTCACCAGTGATGCATTTATTGATGTATTGAAATCAAATGGCATTCAAATCAGTATGGATGGTAAAGGTCGATGGATTGATAATGTGATGGTTGAACGGTTATGGAGAAGCGTTAAATATGAAGAGGTGTATCTCAAAGCTTATAGCAGTGTCACCGATGCGAAAAAGCAATTGAGTGCATATTTTGAATTTTATAATTTGAAACGACCTCATTCGAGTCTGGACAAAATGACTCCAGATGAGTTTTACTATGACCAGCTACCACAACAAAATAAGGTAGCTTAACTAGAGCAGAATATCACTTATAAATAAGCTTTTAGTTGTTCAAACAAGTGGGACCACCTCTAATTGCAAGTTTTCTTAAATTATTAAGCTAGATATAGCTGGCTAACTATTTGATTGAATGAATTAAAAATAATACTTTAACAGAATCAATCCGGTACTAACTTTGTACTGGTTGTTAGTACCTCATTGTAAATTTCCCTTCTCCATTCTTGTCTTTAAATTGACATCAAATCTTCATAGCTCTGTCATTTGTTAGTGTTGATATAAGCCAATAAATTTAAAAAGATTAAATGAGGATAAAATATGGCAGGGTTATCCATCTGGCATGTACTAATTTTTGCAATTGTAGTGATCTTACTGTTTGGTACTTCTAAACTAAAAAATCTAGGAAAAGATGTAGGGGGTGCAATCAAGGACTTTAAGAAATCTGTCCGTGAAGAAGAAGAAGCTGAGGCAGCTCAACTTCAGTACCCTCGAACGATTGATGCGAAAGTTAAAGCCAGTGAGAGTTCAATCAAGAATTGAGGTATTGCTATGCTCAATATTGGAATGACTGAGCTGTTGGTCTTTGGGGCAATTGCCTTGCTCATTCTTGGACCAGATAAACTCCCTGAAGCGATACGTTTTATAGGTAAATGGTCAGCCAAAATCAAAAGGATCGCCAGCAATATACAAAATGATCTTGACCGTGAATTGCGACTATCGGAACTACGGGAACAAATGCAAAGCGAGCTGAAACGTATTCAGGAATTAGAAATCAAAATGCAGGCACAAATGGATAATATAAATGTAATCCATCAGCCCATCATTAGAAATCCGGAACAACATCTTTTGAACTATGAGCTGACTTACCAATTAATTAATGAATCAGTTTCACCTGTTCATTTACCGCCAATCCAGCTGAATAAAGTGACAAAACAAGAAAAAATTTATGCTGATATAAAGGTGGCCGTATGAGTATTTTGCCTTCGACTCAAACCAACAACGATACCCGGCAAATCCCGTTAGAAGAAATGCCAATTACCAGGCATCTAGTGATTCTGCGAAAGCACCTTTTCAAAATTGTGGGCGTATTATTAGGACTATTCTTATGTTTACTGCCTTTTGCAAGCCAAACTTATCAGCTTTTATCAAAGCCTTTACGCGCTCAGTTACCTGAAAGCTCTAGCATGATTGCAACAGATGTGACTGCGACTTTCATGGCTCCATTTAAGTTGAACTTCTTTATTGCTTTACTTATCGCCATGCCTTTTATTTTGTATCAACTTTGGGCCTTCATTAGACCAGCATTGTACCTAAAAGAAAAAAAGTTAGCTTTACCACTATTAATCAGCAGTATTGTACTGTTTTATGCAGGTATTGCTTTTGCCTATTTAATCGCTTTACCTTCTATCCTTCATTTTTTTATCAGCGTATCACCTGACACTGTTGCACCGATGACCGATATCAATAGTTATCTGGCTTTTTGTTTAAAACTATTTTTAGTTTTCGGATTTACGTTTGAAATCCCTATTATCACGCTCCTGCTTATTATAATTGGTGTTGTCAGCACACAGACCTTGGTGGAAAAAAGACGATTTATTGTGGTGGGATGTTTTTTTATTGCCATGTTTGTGACACCACCCGATGCCCTATCAATGATTATGTTAGCTGTTCCAATGTGGCTGTTATTTGAACTAGGCTTAGCGGCAGGAAAATGGATAGAAAAATGATGACCGGACATAACTGAATAATAATAAAAAGAACATAAAAGAAGAAAATACTCTATGAGCAGCTTAAGCTGCTTTTATTTTTAATATATAAATCAATATTATATTTAATAAATCCGCAATATTAGCTTCACCTGACTGTCATATTCAACCGCTAATTTATTCCTGACTTTAAAACAACCAGACCTTAGTTATGGGAATAAAAGAATGACAGATTACTTACCTTATGATGAAAATCAGGAATTGGATAATAATACATCAGATAATCATCATTTTCGGGATATTTTAGAACAATCCATATCGCGTCGTGACTTGATTGCCAAAACTGCAAGTGGGGCTGCAGCATTGGCTCTTGCCTCTTCTTTGACTGGATGTGGGGACAACGATAATGATTCTATTGTACCGCCAACCGAGACCGCACCAAACCCGCCTGCTATTGATCCCAATACAAAACCAGAGCAACTCAACTTCACGCCAGTGGCCAAAAACTTAAATGACATCGTTACTGTGCCAGACGGTTATGAAGCCAATGTCCTGTATGCACTTGGAGATTCAATTAACCCTGCCTATCCAGATTGGGATGATAACAATATCCCGAACGGACCAAGCTTTCAGTTCCGTTCCGGTGACTGCCATGATGGAATGAGTTTTTTTGGCTTGAACATCGCTACTGGCCGCTATGACCCGACTGTGTCTGAGCACGGTCTGCTGGTCATGAACCACGAATATATCGGCAGAGTAAAACTTGAAGTGCGACATAAACCACCTAATTAATTTAAAGGGTTTATGGAGTATATAAAATTGTCATACCATCATCTTAACTTTGAAGATCGTACTGCATTAATGCTTGAGTCAAGAAAAGAAGGCTTTTCAGCCAGAAAATTTGCTGAACTCATTAAAAGACATCCTAGTACGATCTATCGTGAGCTTAAAAGAAATAGCATCAATGACGTTTATCAAGCTCAATATGCTTCTGATAACACCTTCGCTAGACGTAGACGCGGTCACAGAAAACTCAAAATCGACTCAATTCTCTGGAGATTTATTGTTGAAGCGATCCGTTGTTTATGGTCTCCTCAGCAAATAGCAAAGCGTTTAAAGACATTTCCTGATTTGGATCAAACAATGAATGTAAGCCATACAACGATTTATTCAACTATACGAGCATTACCAAAGGGTGAGTTGAAAAAAGACTTATTATCCTGTCTGCGTCATGAAAATAAAAAGCGAAAAGCTAACGGTGAACCTAAAAAAGATTCTATATTACAGGATATTAAAACTATTCATGAGCGCCCAGCCGAAGTTCAAGAAAGAAAAATACCGGGTCATTGGGAAGCCGATTTAATTAAAGGTAAAGACAATAAAAGTTCGATAGCAACACTTATTGAACGAAATACACGGCTCTGTATCTTGGCAACATTACCTGATGCAAAGGCAGAATCAGTGCGCAAGGCTTTAACTGAAGCTCTGAAATATTTACCTGCAGAACTACGTAAAACGTTGACCTATGACCGTGGACGTGAGATGTCAGAACATAAAATCCTCGAAGAAGATTTAGGCATAGATGTATATTTCTGTGACCCACATTCGCCATGGCAGAAAGGTACATGCGAAAATATGAATGGTTTAATTAGGCAATATTTACCTAAAGGGATTGATTTAAATCAGGCAGATCAGCATTATTTAAATCAAGTCGCCATGTCACTGAATACTCGTCCTAGAAAAGCGTTAGATTGGCTTACACCATTAGAGAAATTTGCTCAGCTTGTTGATTATCATAAGGCTTTTGAAACTGTCGCACCTCATGTTTGAATTCGCCCTTCTTTACTTAATTCAGCGCTTAACCATACTTTCATCAATACAACCCATTAATATTATAATAATAAAAAACCCCGACATCCTAATCTGCACCCCGAAAGTTGGACACTCTTAGTCTAATTTGAAGGGTGCTTTTTAATGGCTAAATGAACCGTACCGGGTTTGTCGGAGACCAACTTTCCTGAGAGAATGCCCCGATGAAAAAAGTAAAATATACCCCTGAAATCAGAGATAGAGCGGTTCATCTTGTGATTGAATCCGAAAAAGATTATCCATCGAATTGGGCTGCAATCACAGCAATTGCACCCAAGATAGGTTGTACTCCTGAAACACTACGTGTTTGGTATTTAAAACATCTCGATCAACAAAATCCAGTTAAAGTACAGCAACTTTCAGATCAAGAACGGATTAAACAACTCGAACGTGAAAATAAAGAACTGCAACGTGCTAACGAAATTCTACGTAAAGCAGCTGCTTTTTTCGCCCAGGCGGAGCTCGACCGCCCACACAAATAATGGTGGATTTTATCCATCATAATAAAGAGCTGTACGGAGTCGAGGCGATTTGTAGAATTTTACCTATCGCACCTTCAACCTATTACCGGACTTTAGATCTCTGTGAAAATCCAGAACATTGAGCGAAACGAGATCTACATGATGTGCATCATGCTGAACAAATTAAACGAATTTGGAAAGAAAGTTCGAGGCGGTATGGCGTTCGTAAAGTCTGGCAAAAACTGAAACGTGAAGGTTATATTATTGCACGCTGTACAGTTGCTCGATTGATGCAGAAGCTAGGTATACAAGGTGTTTGGCGTGGTAAGAATAAACAAACCACCCGTAGCCGAGATGATCAAAAAAGAGCAGATGATTTAGTGAAACGTAATTTTAGGGCTGATCATCAAAACCCTTGCGAAGCAATGCTTCTCAGGTGGGGGACTTCACGTATATTCAAACTCATTCAGGTTGGGTCTAAACCGCATTTATTATTGATGTGTTTTCATGTGCAATTGTTGGCTAGAAAGTATCGACACGTAAGAATACAGATATGGTGCTTGATGCACTGGCTAAAACGGTGAATGGCTGATACAAAACAGAGGTGATTGAATATTTAAATGCAGATTGGCAAGGTTTAGTAGATGTACAACTTATGACATTAAATTGGGTGGATTGGTTTAATAAAGAACGTGTACCTAGTGCGCTAGGTTATGTGCCACCTTTTGAGTTTGAAACAATGTTCGATGATAAGATTAACCTGTTAGGTCAGGTGGCTTAACTTAAATAAAAAAGTCTCCGACAAACCCGGTACGGTTCACCTGTAGGTGCACCAAATTATGAGATTTATAGTTTTTTCAGTATTTGGCTCGGCAGCTTCATTCTGGCATGTTTAACACCGCAGCAATATTTATGGAAAATTCAGCTTAAAATCCTGATTGGTACTGCTTTTATGCTGCCGCTGATCAATATTTATTATCTCATTTTCCATGATTATATTGATTCTTTTACGACTTACTGGCCATTTCTGCGAATCGATCTGATGCTGTGGAACTTGGCACTTCTCGCCCTATTGTTACACCAGAAAATTACCCCTATTCAGCAAAAGGCGGTCAATAAAATTCACGCCAAACTAAAAATTACGCAACAGGAATCATCAACATGATATGGATTGCAGTGATCGGTCTGCTTTGGCTGAGCTGTTTTGGTTTTTATGCGGTAAGTGCAAAGCAGATCCTAAAAACCCGAAAATCTCGGTACGCTTTTTTAGCGAATTTTCCTACGTACACTAAATTCACAGCAGGTATTTTCTTATTCGTCGCAATGGTTCTATTACGGACCCGGTTTAGCTACAGTATCAGCTTTGTGGCTCTATGGGTATTTCTAAGCCCTGTACTGTTTATTTTTATCTTAAAAATGAATAAAGCATTTTAGTATTTATTTAAAATCAGAAAGTAGCAAACAGCCTAGTGCGCTACTTACATGCCTTCTATTGAACCAATCTACCCAGTATCTGCTAAACCTTGCCAACCTACTTTTAAATATTTCAGATTCATTATTTTGGCTAGAATCAAAAATTTAAATTGGTAGGTATTTGGTAGGTAGGATTCTTTTTAACTTCATCCAATACTCATATTACGGTGAGGGTCACCGATAAAATAATCAATGAATGGTAGAAGGAATCAAGCCATGGCTTTTAAAAATATTTCAGATCAAACTAACGGTTTTTATATTCCCTGTGTTTCACTTTTTGGTCCCGGCTGTGCTAAAGAAATCGGGATAAAAGCACAAAATTTAGGTGCCAAGAAAGCGCTGATTGTAACTGATGCGGGGCTGTTTAAATTTGGTGTTGCAGATGAGATTGCAAATTATTTGAAAGAGGCGGGTGTTGACAGTTATATTTTCCCAGGCGCGGAACCCAATCCAACTGATATTAACGTGCATCATGGAGTTACAGCTTATAATGAAAATGCCTGTGATTTTATTGTATCGTTAGGTGGGGGTTCATCACATGACTGTGCCAAAGGCATTGGCCTAGTCACTGCAGGTGGCGGACATATCCGTGATTATGAAGGGATTGATAAAAGTACCGTCCCGATGACACCACTGATTGCAATCAATACTACGGCAGGGACAGCTTCGGAGATGACACGTTTCTGTATTATTACCAATACCGATACCCATGTGAAAATGGCGATTGTAGATTGGCGTTGTACACCACTCATTGCGATTGATGACCCTAAACTTATGTTGGCCAAACCTGCAGGGCTGACTGCGGCAACAGGTATGGATGCCTTGACGCATGCAGTAGAAGCCTATGTGTCTACAGCAGCAAATCCAATCACTGATGCCTGTGCAGAAAAGGCGATTACCATGATCAGCGAATGGCTTAGCCCGGCAGTGGCGAATGGGGATAATCTGGAAGCACGGGATGCCATGAGCTATGCCCAATATCTTGCCGGAATGGCCTTTAACAACGCCTCTTTAGGATATGTGCATGCGATGGCACATCAGCTCGGAGGCTTCTACAACTTGCCGCATGGTGTTTGTAATGCAATTCTGCTCCCCCATGTTTGTGAATTTAACCTGATTGCTTGTCCTGAACGTTATGCCAAAATTGCGCAATTGATGGGGGTGAATACAGAAGGCTTAACCGTAACTGAAGCAGCTTATGAAGCGATTGGCGCCATTCGTCAGCTTTCGGCTTCAATTGGTATTCCATCTGGGCTGACGGAATTGAATGTAAAAGAAGCTGACTTGGCCATCATGGCGGAAAATGCACAAAAAGATGCCTGCATGTTGACCAATCCACGTAAGGCCAATCATGCTCAAGTGGTGGATATTTTTAAAGCGGCAATGTAATGCCTTCCTGTAAGTCATCTCTCCAATCATCTGACTTACATTTTTAGCAGCCCCTGTTTCGCTTTCTAAGGAAGTATGCCAAGAGAAAGAACCCATTTTTCTGCTCTTGGCTGATCCTTCCCCCTTCTTGACATCCTCTCCCCCTTAAAAGAAGGAGATTCCTACTGCTAGACGCTTATGCCCAAGCGCAAGAATGTTCAATGCGGAATTTAAATCCCGCTGCCAGACTGTACCGCAACTCTGGCATGTCCATTCTCTTATTCCAAGATCAACCCTACCTTGCGGACTACTGCTTGATATTTGCTTGCAGCACGAGCAGATCTGGGTGGTATAGGCTTCATTGACTTCCTCAAACATTACCCCTGCGTTCTCGCATTTATACTTGAGCATTGTTTTAAGTTTTGAAAACCCTGTATCTAAAACCGATTTTGCCATTTTAGTTTTTACAAGCTTTTTAGCACTCAGGTCACCTACAACAATCAGTGCATTTTCCCTCACAAGTTGGGTACTGGCCTTGTGCAAATGGTCTTTACGACAGTTTGCAATTTTGGCGTGTAATGCACGAACACGCTTTTTATTTCTCGCTCGTTGAGCAATTCCTAATTTCTGCTCGTACTTGCGATAGAACTTGGGATTGGAAATGACTGTACCATCAGAACAGGTCGCAATATCTTTTAAGCCAAGATCAATACCAATCGCTTTCGTTACGGTTGGTTTGGCTTGCTTAGGTGAATCCACCACCAGGCAGACATACCAGCGACCACGACTATCCTCAACAAATGAGCCTGTTTTAATGCGGTATTGGCTTAATCCGTAGCTGTCCCATAACTTGAATTGGTGCTTACCGTATTGAACAGATCCATCAGCAGATTTGATGGCTACCTTTTTAAAGGGTATCCAACCAAGAGAGCGCCTTGCTGATTTCTTGTTACTTACACGCCATTTTAGCTTTGCTTTTTTGAATTGCTTGCGTCTTGTTACTAATTCTTCTGTCACAGCCTGAATGGTTTGACTATGTAGGTTGCATTCTTTAGATGCGCCTTTTGTGTATTTCGCTACATCGTAAGCTGATAGAAATTCACCTTTTCTTTTTAAATGTTTAAACCCTAAATCATTGACATAATTCCAGACAAAGTTTACCTCAGATGCTAATTGGTCTAGCATCTTGCAATGTTTGTCTCTTATACGTAATTTAAGTGTTTTCATGGGCTTATATTAGCTCATGTTAAATTAAAGGTGTTGATTTAAAAAAAATCCAACGACATTTCATGTCGTGTCGCTTATCTCTCTGCCCTGAAGGACAGCACTTTACACTCCATTTGATAAAATTTTAAAATCGGATTCAGGCTAAATTGATAAGCTAACCCGCAGTAAGCAAAGATGATGCTCCATATTCCAGGATTTTGCTGTTTTAGCCTTCTACCGATCGATGCTCCGGCTTTTAAAGATTTTTATATTTTAACAGGGTTTGATGGACAGGATGGGTTTTGGGCATCAGCTCAATCAGGCGTTCTACCGCATCAATCGCTTCAGGGAAATGTGCCACATGTTTCAGCAACACATCGGTTTCATTTGCTTTGAAAATAGCATCACTTAAACGTGATTCCAGACAATCGCGCCAAGCACATAAAAATGGACTTTCTGTTTTGGCCAGAAATACACCGGTACAAAACTTCAAGGCGGAATCAATATATCCAGCATCCAGAGATTGCTCTGTCAGTAAAAAGTCAGCCTCTACATGCGCCAGTAATCGATAAGGTCTAGAGCCAAGCATGCCACCCAATATATCGCGCAGCTGCGACATTTCTGCTTTTAGAGTACCGATACTGACTTTACGTTCACCATATAAGGCTTGATGCAAGGTGTCCAGACTCAGACCCTGCGGGCATAAGGCTAGAATAGTCAGAATTTCAATCTGGCGAGGAGTAAGTACTAAAACTTTACCATTAAACAGTACTTGTGGCACTGTAAAAGCCCGGATAAATAAGCGCTGTTTTTGACATTCCTGCAAGGCAGACTGAATGATTGTGGCACAGCGCTCAGCAGCCAACAGTGCCAAACTATTATGCTTTTGCCAAGTGGTAGAAAGGTCAATGACACCTAAAACCTGTTTTGAATAGGGATCAATAATCGGAGCGGCGTAACAAACCCAATCATGAATCGAGGACATGTAATGTTCACTGGAAAAGACACAGCTAGATTGTTGAGTTTTTAAGGACAATGCCAGTGCATTAGTTCCGACTAGCTCTTCACGCCATTGCCCTCCTTCAATAAAGTGTACACTTTCTGCAGCACTTTGCATTTGTGGGCTAGAGGCTGCCCAAATGATGGTACTGCCGATATCTCCAACCGCCAGCACCATAGATGACTGTTCAGCAATATGTTTTAAATCCTGTGCACAATGGCGAAGTGCGTGGGCTAAAGTTGAAGAAGAGGCAGTCTTTTTTACATCTGTCAGCGGTGCTGCTAAACGACTCTTAGGGATTTCGGCCGAAGATGAACGTTGCCAAGAGCTGGCAATACTTTGTTCCAGTTGCTCTGCATGCAAGGGAGACAAACTGCTGCTTTGCCGAAACTGATCAGCATCGCGCCTTTTCTGCATCAAATCTTGTTTTGTCATCATTCCTTATTCTCACAACAATTCATGATTTACATCCGCTGTAATCGTTATTTTTTAGATGGATCGAAAAGAGTGTAAACCTGCTTCACTCCAACCTTTCTCCAACCTTATACCAGTTATGTTAATCAAATAGCGTACATAAGTACCTTATACCAAAGCTGTAGAAGCAGTTTGGTCACACGAAAATAAGCAAAGGAAATACATATGCGTTACGTCGATCCTAATCAACCTGATTCAAAAGTTCATTTTAAAGCACAATACGATAATTTCATTGGTGGCGAATGGGTCACTCCGGTCAAAGGTGAATACTTTGACAACATCTCTCCGGTAGATGGCAAAGTCTTTACCAAGGTTCCGCGTTCTTCTGTAGAAGACATTGAATTGGCCCTGGATGCAGCGCACAAAGCCAAAGAACAATGGAACAGAGCATCGCCGACCACCCGCTCCAATATTCTGTTGAAAATTGCCGACCGTCTGGAACAAAATCTGGAAATGTTGGCTGTAGCAGAAACCTGGGACAATGGAAAACCGATCCGTGAAACGCTGGCTGCCGATATTCCACTGGCCATTGACCATTTCCGTTATTTTGCCGGCTGTATCCGGGCTCAGGAAGGTGGCATTTCCGAAATTGATGAAGATACTATCGCCTACCATTTTCATGAACCGCTTGGTGTAGTCGGACAAATCATTCCCTGGAACTTCCCGATTCTGATGGCCGCCTGGAAACTCGCGCCAGCCTTGGCTGCAGGCAACTGTATTGTGCTGAAACCTGCAGAACAGACTCCGGTCAGTATTCTGGTGCTAGCTGAACTGATTCAGGACATTTTGCCGCCGGGCGTATTGAATATCGTCAATGGCTATGGGGTCGAAGTCGGCCGTCCACTGGCGACCAATCCACGCATTGCCAAGATTGCCTTTACCGGTTCAACCGCCGTGGGTCAGATGATCATGCAATATGCGACTGAAAATATTATTCCAGTGACTCTGGAACTTGGCGGTAAATCACCAAACTTGTTCTTTGCCGACATTATGGATCAGGAAGACGATTATCTGGACAAAGCTCTGGAAGGCTTTGCCATGTTTGCCCTGAACCAGGGTGAAATCTGTACCTGCCCTTCCCGGGCCTTGGTACAGGAAAGTATTGCCGATGAGTTTTTAGCGCGTGCAGTAGAACGGGTACAACGCATTAAAACCGGTCATCCACTGGATACTGATACTATGATTGGCGCGCAAGCTTCTCAGGAACAGCAGGACAAGATTCTGGGCTGTATTGCCACTGGCCGTGAAGAAGGTGCACAGATCCTGACTGGTGGTGAAGCACGTCAGGAAGTCGGTCAAGGTTTCTATATTGAACCGACCATCTTTAAAGGCACCAATGACATGAAGACCTTCCAGGAAGAAATCTTCGGGCCTGTACTGGCTGTGACCACCTTCAAAGACTTCGATGATGCGATCAAGATCGCCAATGATACGATTTATGGACTTGGTGCCGGTGTCTGGTCACGCTCAGCGCATACCTCTTACCGTGCAGGCCGTGCTATTCAAGCAGGTCGGGTCTGGACTAACTGTTATCACATCTACCCTGCCCATGCGGCTTTCGGTGGTTATAAAAAATCAGGGATTGGGCGTGAGAATCATAGAATGATGCTGGATCATTATCAGCAGACTAAAAACTTGCTAGTCAGCTATTCGACCAAACCAGCCGGGTTCTTTTAAGAAGTGAAATAAAAGCGAACTTCGGTTCGCTTTGAATGTATGCTAGCTAGCTCTCACAAAATATCAGCAACATCTTTTAAGGGGGAGAGGATGTCAAGTTGCGATTGCTAAGACCATACCATTATTAGAAAATTAAATTATTAAGCTTTTATTTTGCTTAGGCTATTTTTTAAACACATTAAGGTCAAGCCTGGAATAATGCTGACAAAGCAATACGGGCAGGTTTAATGGAATGGCAAGTAAAAACTTCCACTTTTAACCTCAGTTATTTATGAGAGAATTAACGACGCAATTATTCATGTATTTGTCGCTATTTTACTGATTTTCTCCGTAGCCTTCTTACAGACACAAAAAAACCCGGCAGGTGTCGGGTCTTTTCATCATTCAATTCAGGAAGCGAGCAAATTGCGCAAGACATAGTGCAAGATCCCACCAGCCTTAAAGTATTGCACCTCATTCAAGGTATCAATACGACACAACACCTGAAAATGGCTATATGTACCATCGGTATGTTGCACTTCTACATCCAACATTTGATGCGGATGAATATCATCCGACAAGCCTAGAATTGATAGGGTTTCATGCCCGCTGAGGTTCAAGATCTGCCGGTTCTGACCCTCCACAAACTGTAATGGTAACACTCCCATACCGACCAGATTGGAACGGTGAATCCGCTCAAAACTTTCAGCAATCACTGCTTTTATCCCTAACAGGTTGGTACCTTTGGCCGCCCAGTCACGTGAGGAACCGGTGCCATATTCTTTCCCGGCAATAATCAGAAGTGGGGTTTGTTCTGCCTGATAGCGCATTGCCACATCATAAATCGAGAGTTTTTCTGCACTTGGAATATGCAGGGTATTGCCACCCTCCTCGCCACCCAGCATTTCGTTTTTGATACGGATATTAGCAAAGGTACCTCGCATCATCACTTCATGATTACCACGACGGGAGCCATAAGAGTTAAAGTCTTTTACATCAACCCCCTGTTGCTGCAAATATCTTCCGGCCGGACTATCTTGTTTGATATTGCCCGCCGGGGAAATATGGTCCGTCGTGACGGAATCACCTAGTACCGCCAAAATCCTTGCCTGGCTGATCGGCTGAATTGGTCGCACCGGCTGATCAATTTCTGCAAAAAAGGGAGGATGCCGGATATAGGTGGATTGTTCATCCCAAGCATAAGTTTGACTTTGGGGAATCTGGATTGCTTTCCACTTGGCATCTCCTTCAAAAACTTCTGCATATTCTTTATGGAACATCTCGGTATTCACATTCTGCAGTGCGGCATCGATTTCTCCCTGTGTCGGCCAGATATCTTTTAAATAAACCGCCTGGCCATCAAAACCCTCACCTATCGGCTCAGTCGTGAGATCAGTTCGAATATTCCCGACCAGACCATAGGCAACCACCAAAGGTGGTGAGGCGAGCCAATTGGTTTTCACCAGAGGATGCACCCGTCCTTCAAAATTACGGTTGCCGGAGAGTACTGAGGCTACATTCAAATCAAAACATTGCACAGCTTCTTCAATCACTTCAGGTAAAGGCCCCGAATTACCAATACAGGTGGTACAACCATAATCCACCAGGTTATAACCCAGTTGATTCCAATAAGGTATCAACCCTGCAGCGTCAAGATAATCACTGACCACTTTGGAACCTGGAGCCAGTGAACTTTTCACCCAGGGTTTTCGCCGCAAACCTTTTTCGATTGCTTTTTTGGCCAATAGCCCTGCTGCCAACATGACACTGGGATTCGAGGTATTAGTACAAGAGGTAATGGCTGAAATCACCACATCACCATGCTGCAACGGATATTTTTTACCCTCAATCATACAAAAAACATTTTCATGGGGCAGGTTGGCCTGTTTAGCTTCAACCGCCGTACCTCCCCCTCCTTCATTTTCCAGACGATCTTTTTCTTCCTTGACCGGTTTTAAGGTCAGATCCATGAAGGCATGAAAGGTTTGTGGCACTTGTGACAAGAGTACACGATCCTGCGGGCGCTTCGGACCTGCCAGACTGGCTTCTACCGTCGACATATCTAAAGCCAGCATGTCGGTAAAGACGGGCTCATCTCCCGGATTGCGCCATAATCCTTGCAACTTGCTATAGGCCTCTACAAAGGCAATTCTTTCCGGCTGACGTCCGGTTAAACGTAAATAGGAAAGCGTCACCTCATCAACAGGGAAAAAGCCACAGGTAGCGCCATATTCGGGTGCCATATTCGCAATCGTGGCACGATCCGCCAGGGGTAAATCTGCTAGGCCATCGCCATAAAATTCGACAAATTTTCCAACTACGCCTTTTTGGCGCAGCATCTGGGTAATGGTCAGCACCAGATCAGTTGCTGTAATCCCTTCTTTGAGTTTACCGGTAAGCTTAAAGCCGATTACTTCTGGAATCAGCATGGAGATCGGTTGACCCAACATGGCCGCTTCCGCCTCAATACCGCCTACGCCCCAACCTAACACGCCTAAGCCATTGATCATGGTGGTATGTGAATCAGTACCGACCAAGGTATCAGGATAGGCAAAGCGCTGCCCATCAATCTCATTGCTCCATACCACTTGTGCCAGATATTCCAGATTGACCTGATGGCAAATCCCGGTTCCTGGCGGCACCACGCGAAACTGATTGAGCGCCGCCTGCCCCCAGCGCAGAAACTGGTAGCGCTCACCGTTGCGTTGCATCTCAATGGCGACATTCTGCTCAAAAGCTTACGGGCTGGCAAAGTAATCGACCATCACCGAGTGATCAATAATCAAATCCACGGGTGACAGCGGATTAATTTTTTCCGGATCACCGCCGGCTTTGGCCACCGCTGTACGCATCGCAGCAAGATCAACCACTGCGGGAACACCGGTAAAACCCTGCATCAGTACCCGTGCCGGACGATACTGGATTTCCTGTTCTGAAGTTCGTTTATTTAACCAGCCTGCCAAGGCATAAATATGCTCAGTTTTCACCGTGAGTTGATCTTCGAAACGTAGTAAATTTTCCAGGAAGACTTTTAAGGACTTGGGAAGCCGGGACAGGTCACCTAATTGCACTTGCAATTTGGACAGGTTGAAAATCTGATAGTGTTTTGAACCGACGGTTAATGTTTCTAAGGTATTAAAACTATTGATATCACTATACTTGGCCATCTAGCTTCCCTCCGGCTTGAGCTGTTATTTTTATGATCACAGTCAACTACTTCTTTACTTACTATATGCTAACTGAGCGGTGGGTTTGTTATTATTTATTATAGGATTGCGCTAGCCAGTTAAATGCAGGGCTGCCAGGGCATTTTTCCAGAGAATTGCCGACAGTTCAAATCTGGCATCAACAACGTTTCTGCCCATCCCCTAAGGACATAAGCTAAATTGACCAGCGTATTACTTTGTTCAGTGTCATCAACGTCGAAGTTTCTCTAATTCTTCGATTAAATCCAACATCATAGCTACAGCAGTAAAACTTGCATCAAAATCACGCTGTAAACGATACGCTTTTTGTGCACGTGCCACATCATCCACTAAAAAATATAAATCTGATGCATTTACACGATTCGGCAAAATATCGTATTCAATCAGTTGCAGAATCCATTCAGGACTTTGACCACAAAGTTGAGCAAAACTATTTAAATCATAATATTGTTGCTCATCTATAACTTCTACCTGTTGGATATCTTCTAAGACCACCTCATAATATTTAACTGTCGTCATAATTTTACTCCTTATGATGATCTCGGCTTAAAGTTTGGAAATGCTGCTGCAAATGCTTCATAAGCTTGTTGTTCTTGTTCGGTTTGCGCAGTTGGTTGCACAATATCGAGGATGAGAAATAAATGCCCTGCATCTTTAGCAGGAATCCCCTGATTTTTTAAACGTAATTGTTGACCTGTTTTGGCATTTTTTGGAATTTGAATATTGAGTTGTTTACCATTGGGTAAGCTTGCCGTAATCGATTGTCCAAGTGCTGCTTCCCATGGACTAATCTTCAGATGATGATAGACATCCGAGTTTTCAACATAAGTTGAATCTGTAGCTTTATATTGAATTTCAATATACAGATCGCCATTCTCACCCCCATGAATACCCGGTTGTCCCTGGCCGGTTAAACGAATTTTTTGCCCTGCTTTCATGCCTTTTGGAATTTTAATTTTTAAGACTTTACGCTGTACTTCTGCTTGCCCGTACGCATTGATAGTTGGAATCTGTAAAGTGACATTTTGCGTTGCGCCATGGAATGCAACATCCAAATCTACTTCTAGAGTCGCGTGTTGATCATCACCTCTATAGGATGCTCGCCCCTGATAACGCTGTTCATTGAAACCACCAAAACCACCACCAAAGCGACCAAACAAGTCTTCAAACCCTGAAAAATCCTGTCCGCCCATATTTGAATAATATTGATGAGCATCCCTACCCTGGCTATTCTGTGGATGGTCTAATTCAAAATCATATTCTGCTTTTTTTTCATCATTACTTAACACATCGTAGGCAATGTTTAACTCTTGCATACGCTCTTCTGCATCAGCTTCTTTACTAATATCAGGATGATATTTTCTGGCAAGTTTACGATAAGCTTTTTTAATTTGCTCAACAGTTGCATCTCGAGATACACCTAATATTTCATAATAATTCTTGGTCATCTCTGCCCTATTGGTGGTTTATGTTTTATTCATTATTCATTTTTTTTATAGATAAAAAAACCTTTTAAAGATTTTTGTTGTTATAAATTATTTCTTTTACGAAAATAATAATTATTTAAAAATCATAGCATAACCTTGGTTTTTGTGAAGAAAACTACTAATTCAGAATTACGCATTCACCTCCTTTTCCTGGCTCAACTAAAAAGTGTAGCAACTTGCTACACTTTTTCACTTTTCTGGATCAGCTCTTTTAACAGGCTTTCTAGCTGGGACAGACTTGTTTCATCAATATGGGAAATATTGAGCGAGACCTTAAGCTGCTTCTGGTTAAGTTTGATATTTCCTGCAATCTTACCATCGTATTCGATTTTTCTTACGACTGAGGTGGTCGTCAGTTTTTCCGGGTCCTGACTTAATAATTTTTCCGCATAAGCTGTCACTTTGGTCTGCTCAAGCTTTTTGTCTTTTACTTTCTCCCAGCCTTGAAGCAAGGCAGCTTCCGCCGCAGATAGTTCCTGTATATGATCCGACAAAAATTTTTTAAATGCTGTTGCCGCAGTACGACCCAGTAAGCCAGGATTGAGCTCAAGATCATTTAAAATAACTTGTGGCAACTTTTCATAGGCCAGATATTTGTACATATCTTCGCGGTTCAATCCCAGAGAATTGGCCAAACGCTGCTTGTTTTTCTTTAATTTTTCATCCAATGCGCTCAGGCCAACAAAAACTTCATAATCTGTCAGATCTTGGCGTTTTAGATTTTCTGCCAAAGTTAATAATGAAGCTTCTTCATTATTGGCATCCACAATGATCGCTTCAATCACCGATTTACCCAGTAACTGATGTGCACGCAAGCGTCGCTCGCCTGCAATGAGCTCATATTTCAAGTTATCCAGTTTACGGACAGTAATCGGCTGCAAAAGACCGACTTCTTCAATAGAATCAGCCAGTTCTTTTAATTCCGATTCCTCGAATATTTTGCGCGGCTGGTTTGGACTTCGGCTAATGTCCTCAATTGGAACATTACGCCTAAACTCCTTTAGCTCTTTAATATTATCTTTTTGTGCCTGTTGGTGTTTCTCAGTATTCAGTTTCAATTTCTGAGCTAAAAGCTCTTTGGTGCTTGCCATAACGACCTCAATTTATACTTTAGCTACAATTTCAGTGGCTAGGCTTTCAAAGGCCTTACGTACTTTTGAATTTTTTTCTACTTTGAGTAAGGGTTGCTGCAAAATTGCTGCCTGATTGACCTTAGTACTTTGAGGGATCGTAGTTTCTAAAATTTTACCAACCTGTTTTAATGCCTCATCCCGAATCAGTTTACATACATTTTGGCGCTCATCATGCTTAATCAGCAAGGCGCCTAAGAGCGCCAAGTCTGGATTAATACGCTTGATCTTTTCCAGATGATTTAAAAGATCTGTAACCCCGTACAAGCCATATTGTGATCCAGATTCGATCGGGATAATGACATGGGTTGAAGATGCCAGTGCATTACTGGTTAAAAGTTTCAAGCTTGGTGGGCAGTCAATCAGTATGAAGTCATAAAGGTCTTTTAAGAGTTCTAGCTTGATATTAAGTTCTTCAGAAGGACGTGGTGCTTCTTCTTTCAGCTGGTCTTCTGTTTTTCCTAAATTTAATGATCCGTAAATTAATGATACTTTTTCGAAGTTCGTTTCTTCTTGTAATGCATCAGCTAATAATGAAATATCACCGACCAATAATTCTGCTGTGGTGACAGAAATTTCACTTGGATGCTGAATCCCAATATGTAAACTTGCGTTTGCCTGAGGATCTAAATCAATCACTAGAACTTTATTGCCCAAGTTGGCAAGTTCTGAGGCTAGGTGTACAACAGTCGTTGTTTTGCCACATCCGCCTTTATGGTTAGCAACAGTAATAATTTTTGCAGACATGCGTGTCAGATGCTTCCGTATTTGAATGTCTAGTAATATAAATAACTTTCGTTCATCTTACTATAGTTTTTAAATTTATAAATCCTGTTTGTTCAGATGTAAAACAGCTTAAAAAATAAATCTTTAACTAAGCTAGCTTAATTAATAATTAGAATAATTAGTTATTTAGCTAATTAATAATTAGGAGCATATTTTTGGTATATAAAACAAATGCTTGTGGTTTTAAAAGTGGAAGGTTTGTCACCGTAAAGTGGAAGGTTTGTCACTGTAAGGTGGAAGGTTTGTCACCGTAAAGTGGAAGGTTTGTCACCGTAAAGTGGAAGGTTTGTCACCGTAAAGTGGAAGGTTTGTCACTATGGTGGAAGGTTTGTCACTGCTATTTTTTAAAATGCTATTTTTATTTAAAAATAATTTATAAAACAAATATTTAAGATGTTAATAAAGTCTCATAACTAAGCTTTAAAGGTGGAGAGGTTGTCACTGTATATTCTTGACCTGTGGATAATCTGTTTTTATTGGATATTTCCTGATGATTATATGTGCAGTTATACCTTTAAAATCTAACTGAAAGGTGGAAGCCTTGTCACATCAGGGTTTCTATCTGACTTAACCTACCTGAATCTGGATGAAAAAAAGTAAAAATAGGCATTCTGGACTGTAATCTTGCGGCTAAAGGTGGAAGATCTGTCACTATAGAGTGGAAATATTATATTTAATTCCACTTTAAAAACAAAAAAACGGCTAAAAGGCTTTTTTCTGATGACAAACCTTCCACTTTTAGAATCTCGTGGTGAAAGTCTTGAAAGTTTTTCCACTTTTGTATATAAAAACTAAGTCAAATTATAAATATCACGGTTATGACAGAATCTGAACCATTGCAAGAAGAATCGAATTATATTCCTTACTGTATAGGCAACATTCGCCATAATGGTGTTGTCAGTACCAGTAACCGTTTAATTCGCCCAATCGAGTTATCAGCCAATGAATATAAGGCGCTTCTATATGCAATGGCAGTTGCGAATTATAGTGAGAAAAATAGGATAAATGGTGAAATCACCGAACAAACCTATATTTATTTGTATAAGGATGATCTAGCAGATTTACTAGGATTGAATAAACGCAATTCAATTAATGTTGCAATAGACCGGATCTATAAAGAACTTTCATCTCGGGTAGCTCATTTTATTATTGAGGAGCCTGCTGATGATAAGAAGAGAAAAACGAAAAAAGTGCATTCTGTTGTTCCCATCATCCGTGAATTAAGATGGGAAGATGACTCTAAAAATGCAATTCAGATCCGTTTTACCAGTGAAGTATTACCGTATTTTACTCAACTAGCTGGGGGAAATTTTACTACCTATCAGCTAAAACATCTTTTCGCCCTTGATTCTGTTGCCAGTATGAGTCTTTATACGTATTTCATTAAAAACGAATTCAAGTATGCCAACCAGAAGAGTTATGAAGTTCCATTACTTTTAGAAAATTTGAAAGCACTGATTGATATTAATGAAACAAAATATGATCGTTGGGTAGATTTCAGGCGCTATGTATTAGACAAAATAGTGGCAGAAATTAACGAAAATACAGATCTACAATTAGAGTATGAAACTGTTAAGAAAGGCCGTCCAATTGTGGGTGTGAATTTTAAACTGCATCATCGGATTGCTGATAAAGCACCGGATGAAATGGCAGTAATTGAAAAAATCTATCTTGATGTTCCATTTGAAGACAATGCATTCGTAAAAGAGTTAGGTGCTAAATTCGATATGAATGTACGTTCCTGGTATATTTTTAATAATGATGAAAATTATCAGCAGTTCAAGAAGTGGTTTAAAAAAGTAGGGTGTCTCACTGACTCTCAAGCAAATATTGTCATTAATGACACTTTATTCCAAATGGATTTTGCTGAAATTGGTATAGGGCTGAATGACTTTAAACGAAACATGAAGCATAAACTTAAAAATAATCCGGAATTCGTTCAAAGTATTCGTGAAAGACTGAATGATATTTTTGGTAAAGACCTTATTTAGAAAAAAGTGTAGCAACTTGCTACACTTTTGGAGATATATGTTCTTAAAAAATACAAGTGGTAAGGACTATAGAAGAAAAACGGCTCTATTGCATATAGGCTTTAGAGATAGATCCTTCCTAAGTTAGGTGTTTAGTCCCAGATTTTAATGGTGCAATATTCTCAGATAAATGGAAGGAAGCACTATGGGACAAGTTCTACACAGCAGCGCCACAACGACACAGACAGTGCGTCGAGCAATACAAAATAGTCAAGAGAGCTTAAGAACGCTAGCCAAGCGTTACGGCATCAATCAAAAGACCGTCGCAAAATGGAAGAAACGTACTTCTGAACCGTATCGGGTTTGTCGGAGACTTTTTTATTTAAGTTAGGCCACCTGACCTAACGGGTTAATCTTATCATAGTACATTGCTTCAAACTCAAAAGGCGATACATAACCCAGTGCACTGTGTACACGCTTTTTATTGAACCAATCTACCCAGTTTAGTGTCGCAAGTTGTACATCTGCTAACCCTTGTCAATCTGCTTTTAAATATTCAATCACCTCTGTTTTGTATAAGCCATTCACCGTTTCAGTCAGAGCATTATCGTATGAATCACCAGTCGTACCGAATGATGCTCGTAAATTTGCAGCTTCTAAACGATTGGTATAGCGAATAGAAAGATATTGAACACCTCTATCGGAATGATGAATCACATTCTTAGGCATACCTCGATCGTGCAATGCTTGCTCTAATGCATCGAGCACTATATCTGTATTCATCCGTGTAGATACTTTCCATCCAACAATTGCTCGTGAGAACACATCAATAATAAAGGCGGTATAGACCCAGCCTGAATGAGTTTGAATATAGGTAAAGTCAGCAACCCACAAGTGATTAGGCTGATCAGCTCTAAAATTACGTTTCACTAAATCATCTGCTCTTTTTTGATCATCTCGGCTACGGGTGGTTTGTTTATTCTTACCACGCCAAACACCTTGTATACCTAGCTTCTGCATCAATCGAGCAACTGTATAACGTGCAATAACATAACCTTCACGTTTCAATTGTTGCCAGACCTTACGCACACCATATCGACCTGAACTTTCCTTCCAAATTCGTTGAATTTGTTCAGCATGATGCTCATCATGTAGATCTCGTTTCGCTCGATGTTCTGGATTGTCAGCGAGATCTAAAGTTCGGTAATAGGTTGAAGCTGCGATCGGTAAAATCCTACAAATCGCATCAACACCATATAAGTCTTTATTGTTATGGATGAAATCCACCATTATTTGTGTGGGCGGTCGAGCTCCGCCTGGGCGAAAAAAGCGGCTGCTTTACGTAGAATTTCATTGGCACGCTTTACTTCTTTAATTTCACGTTCCATTTGCTTCATTTTTTCTTGATCAGATATCTGTTGTACTTTAATAGGATTTTGCTGATCTAAATGCTTTTGATGCCAGGCACGAAGTGTTTCAGGAGTACAACCAATCTTAGGCGCAATTGCTGTGATTGCAGCCCAAGTAGAAGGATAATCTTTTTCAGATTCAATCAATAATTGAACCGCTCTTTCTCTGATTTCAGGGGTATATTTTAATTTTGTCATCGGGATAGTCTCTCAGAATATTGACTCTCCGACAAACCCGGTACGGTTCAATGGGTGGTGGTCCCTAAACGTGCAGCAACTTCAGCTACACTATGACCTTTCTCAGTAACTTGCTTTACTGCTTCAATTTTGAATTCTTCAGGGGTATATTTGGGTTCTTTCATCGGAACACTACAATTTATACCAGAATGACAACCTCGATAACTAAGAGCATGATCACCAATAAACTGACGCTTGCAGTTTTTGCATTGATAGTTTTGCTTGCCATATATTTTGAGGCCATTTTTCTTTACACCCTCACTTAGACAGGTTGGACATTTGATTTCTAGTGTTATTTGCATCTCACTATCTTATCAAAAGCCAACCTGTTTTTTTCAGCATACTTTTTGAAACACCACCGAAGATGATTAGGTTGTTATCTTGCTGAATACCGTTGGAAAACGAGCTGATAGCATAGTTTATGACGAAGCGAAAAAGCGAATTAAAGACTAAAATGAGAGGTATAAGCTCGCATTTTTGCATTCATATAATCACCACTATGTTGAATGTAGCTAAATTCCTTAATACGACAGAACCAAACTATACAAGCAGATGAACCAGAAAAGGACCTACCAAAACCATAAAAATACCAGCAAGTACCATTGTTAAGCTGGCAATCACCCCTTCTTCTTTATCACGACTATAGGCTTTAGTCGTTCCAAATCCATGTGCTGCGTTGCCCAAAGATGCACCCATGACAAAATGAGATTTTAACGGTAAGGCGCCTAGCACAATATCACCAATGATCATACCTATAACACCAGTAATCATGGTAAACAAAATAACCAGTTCGACAGAGCCACCTATATGACTGCTCAACTCCATTGCAAAAGGTGTCGAAATGGAACGCGCCATTAAGCTGTAGGTTGTTGACTGATCAAAATTAAACAGCTTAGCCAAATAAAATGAACTGATCATTCCTGCTAGCATCCCCATCACCACGCCCATACTGATAGAAAGTAGATGTGTTTTGATTATTTCACGGTATTCATAAATTGGAATGGCAAAGGCGACTGTTGCAGGGCCTAACATCCAGACAATCCATTGGTTATCTTGCATATACGTATCATAGGATATATTCAAAGATAAGATTAAAATAATCAGAAGGATAGGGGGTAGTATCGCTGGTGATAAAATCAGATAAGGATATTTTTGATGGATTTTTTTTACGACAGTATAAAAAAGTAAAGTTGAAATCAGACAAACAATGGCGATTAAAGTCATGATTATTTTCCATCCTGATCTATATTACGCAGAGATTGGGAGCGATTATTCTTGATTTTATTTTCAAACTGAAAGCCAAGATGTACACTATATGCTGTAACCACCATGACACAAATGGTGCCCAGAATAACAGCAAAGACTAATTGCCAGCCTTCTGTTAAAAAAAGATGTTTATATTTAATTAGTCCAACAAAACAGGGAATAAAGAATAAAACCAACTCACCTAAAATAAAATCGGAGCCACTCTTGATCCATTCGAGTTTAAAAAATCCAGTCAATAAACCTGTTAAAACAATAAAAAGCCCGATCACTGCACCCGATACTCGAAGTTTAAATAAGGATTGAAGTATGCTGCCAATCCACCAGAAAGCAAGTAATAAACTGATTTGCAAAATGATTTTACTGATATATTTAAATCGGGTCGGATGTTCGATTTGTACAGGCATTGATATCACAGCTTGATTTTGAAGATAAGGTAAATTTTATATGCTGTACATATGCGAAATCATGAATAATTTTATAAATATTATTCTATATTGGAATAATTTATGGATCTAAAATCACTTAAAATTTTTGTTGAAACTGTTAATAGCCAGAGTTTTAGTTTAGCTGCAGTACGCTTGTTTATGACGCAACCGACTTTAAGCAAGATCATTAAAAGCTTAGAAGAAGAGTTGGGAACAGCACTATTTAAAAAAGGTGAAGCAGGAAGAAAACGTGAAGTCGTACTGACTTATACAGGTGAACTGATTTATCAGCATGCATTAAACATACTGTCAGAACATGAAAAAATTTATAACACGATTGAGCAAGTTAAGTTACTTAAAAAGGGTAAACTGACTTTAGGTTTACCACCATTAGGTTCTGTCTTATTTAGTTCACTTATTGCCTTATTTCATAAGCAACATCCGGATATACAGCTTAGTTTTTTAGAGGTAGGCTCAAATAGTATTGAGGAAGCAATTGCAGATAAACGTATTGATGTTGGTATTTTACTTGGTAATATTCGACCGACTTTTGCGTCAATCCCAGTTGTTGATTCAACAATGTGCTTACTATCCATAAAAGATTCACAGTGGAGAAATAGGAAAACTGTCAATTTGATTGAATTAAAAGAAGAATCCTTTCTATTATTTTCTGATACCTTTACTTTGAATAGTATGATTATTAAAGCAGCAAATACAGTAGGTTTTGAACCTAAAGTTGTTTGTAAAAGCAGTCAATGGGACTTTATTGCAAAAATGGTTGAATCAAATATGGGAATCGCATTACTTCCTCAAATATATTGCCAGCAATTAGATCAGGAAAAATTCAACACTGCCGTATTGGAAAATCCAGGTTTAAATTGGACTTTAAGTATGGCCTGGAATACGACTATAGCAATGAGTCCTGCAACTAGAGCATGGCTAAATATTGTAAAAGATCATAAACAGAAAATTCACTTTTAGTTCAATGCTTTTACAACCAGTTTTTGATTTAGTATAAAAACAAAGTTAGTAAATAAATCATATAAATCAAATATTTTTTTATTAAATATAAAATCTATTTGAAATAATTTTGTTAGTTTTGGGACTGTGTTATTCTATTATTGTAACGCTAAAAATAATTTACCTGTGCAGAAAAAAATGATGACACCATTGCTCATTGATGCATTAACAATATCTGAAGGTAGGTTTGAAAAACCATGCCCAGTTTTAGTTTTGAAAATGATGTTACTCAATGAGGAAATGAGCAGTGAGTCTTCAAAAAAAATTAAAAATCAAGCCTTACTACTGCTCGCGATATATCGTAAGTTACTGCTTGCTGTCGATAGGGATGTATGTAAGGTAAAAACTCTAAAGGATAGTGTGAAAAGAAGGCACTGGGGTAAAGTGGATAAAGCACAGGACAAGATGGTGGTTGCAGGCCAACTTCGACTAAAGAGTTTAGATCCAGAAGAAATGATTTTATTTTTAAATACACAGCATTTTTTGAAAAAGCTGCCGATTTCCTTTGTTCAAGAATTGGTTAATTGGGCATCACCGGTGGTGAGTGGTAATTTTTTAATCGAAAATGTTTTAGCTGGTTATATCGCCCAGAAGCTTTTGCCATTAGAAAGAATTAAAGTGAAAGAGCTGGACAAGTCTGTGCAACCATATTTTCATTTAGCTGACTTTTTTGTATTTTTACCTCAATTGGAGGAACTTTATCAAAAACATCAGCAGCAAATTGTTTGTGCGGCACCAACTGCAGAAGTTGCTTTAGCTTTAACAGACTGGAAGAAGGCATGGGTCTATCGTATTCGGAGTGGTTCATGAATGAGTATTTGGTACAGCTCCTAGAATGTATTAATCAGAATGAAAATATAGAAATAGAACAACTGATCCAAGCATTATTTTTGTTGCGTGCACACTATAGCTTAGCTGGCATTGTTGTCATTTGTCAGCGAATCTTCACATTGATTGGGGATGATGAATTATCAGAATTTCGTGATGAGCTTAATACGTTAAAGATCATTAGTAGATTACAGGATTCTGAGAAGAAATATTCACATTTCTTCTCAGAAACAACAGATAGAAATAATATACTTACGCCATTACGCCCCTACACTGGAGACAGTGGTATTTGTGACTTGCTATTGATTCAAGCAGGAATAAGTCAAAATAATGAGAGTTTTAATACGGTAATAAGGTGGTTTTTAGACCAAATCTTTCACTTTCAAAAAAAAGTACATACTTTAGAAAAGTATAGTGATTATTTAAGTGGTGAAAAAAGAGAAAAGCTAAAAGCTAAAAAGGGATCTCGTGTGTATAATGCCTTTTTAGCGATTAGGCTGTTGGGTGATCCAAGTCATGAGGATATTTTAGAACGAGTCAAAGACTTAATCACTCAAAACGGACCGGAACAATGGATTCGTTCAATGTCCGATCGTTCTGAAGATAAACGATTTAAAGAAGTTTTTTATCCATTAAAGCTATTTTTATCCCAAATTTGGGAAAACAATCCTCTAAAAAATAAGAAGAAACGTCCAGAGTTTGTACACTGTATAGGGTTAAAGCACAAAAAATTGATCCTGCAACGATATGGTTCATTAAGTATTGCTATCCAACCTTTAGAGGATGTAGATGAAATTCATCGTGGTCTAGTCTCTGATGTATTTGAGCATGATGAGATTGAAGAAGATGAAACACCATTGGAGCCCTTGTTTAGATTTTTTTTGGCAGAACAATCCGATTTAATTCGAGGGCTTTATGCATCTAAGTCTACTTCTCAACATATTGAAGCTGCAAATGTTGGTTTAGTTTGGACCAAATCGCGATTGTCCTTAAATTCAATTCAAGAAGTATTTAGGCTCTGTCAACCATCTCATACTGATGCCAGCTTAATCTTACGCGCAAAATTAGCTTTAATATTGAGTTTACTCACAGGACGTTCGGTTACTGAATTAACAGCGCCTCGTTTTAGTCGAAATGCAGATCAGAATAATATTGCTATTCAGTATGATCATACTTTATCTGCATATGTATTAAGTGTGTTTGCAGGGACACCGACACTCAAAAAAAAACCAGAACATTCTAAATTTCATGTGCCATGGACCAATGAATTACATTTGGTTTTACCAAGTGAACTCAATGATTTGGTGAGTCAAGTCAAAAATCTTGGGATTACAAGACGTCATATGGCAGTTGAACGTGACGTGAGTGAACTGATTAACCGTTTACCTCAAGAGCTAGAAATCAGCCTCAAAAGCATTCGAGATATTCTTCCACGGTTGTTATATGATCATAGCCAAGGTGATTTAGCTGTCGTTAAAGCAGTGACGAATGCATCAGGTCGAAATTATGATAACTTGATTCATTATGCCTCTTTTGAACAGAGGCAACTTGAGCAATTATGGGCTGATTGTTTAAGAACGATAAAAATTGATATTCCTCAATACATACACACTTCAAGTGAACGCGTGGGTAGCCCGATTGGAATAAAGATTGTTGAAATACAAAATGAAATTACACGAATAAAAAACAGAATAAATCAGGCTTATGAACAGAAAAATTGGCAGGTGCTCTTTGATAACTTAACCTTGTATACAGCATTATGGATGAATCTTGCAACTGCAGGACGAGGAATTAAGCAACCCTTTCCAAAGTGGATCAGTCAGCAAGGCTGGGCATTGATTCAAGATAAACATCATCAAGATGAATCAACCGATCGTTATGTACCATTGACGCCAGCGTTGATCAAACAGATTCAAGGTTTACGTGGTTTGATGGTAATGCTGGGGGAGCAAGTTGAACCACGTGTTGATTTATCATCTTATGCTATGCAACTTTGTGATCCTCATCAGATTGAAGGTTTAGTTAGAAATTGGGCACGGAAGTTGGTTCGCTCTGATCATAATCAGTTACCTGGACGGTTCAAGGATGCTGGACTTGGGCACTGGATACGGGGGCGTCATCCATGGGATATGTTATCTGTATTTCCTGTATCAGTTTTTAAACAACAGTGGCTTGATGTACAAGAAAACCTGCAAAAACAATTAGGTTTCGAATGTCTTGAAGGTTTTGATTTTTTTAAAATCAAGCATATTCCAACATTTGTTTTAACCCAAGAGACTAAAACAGCTCAAGTAGAGACGAAGCCGAGAATACAATATTCAGAAAATGATGTAAAAGAATGGCTGAAAAACTCAGAGTATAAGTCCTATTGTCCGTTGATCTTTGGGGAAAATCCTGAGCCACAAGTAGCTTTAGAGCTTGGACATGTATTAGCTTCCCATTTAGCTAAAAATACAAACATTGATTTGCCAGAAGCGATCAAGGCATATTGTGCTTATATTCGCGATAAAACGAAAATTCCTTTATTCGTTCAACTTCCTCAAAA
The DNA here is from genome assembly GCF_013417275.1 of Acinetobacter sp. YH16038. Lineage (NCBI taxonomy): Bacteria > Pseudomonadati > Pseudomonadota > Gammaproteobacteria > Moraxellales > Moraxellaceae > Acinetobacter > Acinetobacter sp. YH16038. The sequence continues at coordinate 60,915 of NZ_VPEG01000019.1, forward strand.
AGCTAATCGTACATGGCTGACATCTGAAAATAGTTTTAGTACATGGGGTTATATTGAACAAAACTTACTTGATTTTATTCAGAAGGATTTAGAACATTTACCTGAACATCAAAATTGTGATGTTGAAATAGGACGTTTGCTGGTTGTACTCTCCATGTATTCACAACTGTGCAGAGTGAGCCATTTACAAGCGATGTTGGAGTTTATTGCTTCTGATCAACATATAGTCGCTATGGGGAATAGTCGGCTCGTTGAACTGACAGTGAATAATGATAGATCTGTGACGAAGATACGCCGTACAGTACTGTTAAGTCCTTATGTCTCGACGTTGATTTTAGTAGGCCGACAGTATCTACAGCCCCGATTAAAAGAGATTTTAGCACAGCCAAGAAATCAACAAAGAACGGCTTGGCAAAAGTGTTTTAATACATATTTAAAACAAATAGGGGTTAAGTCAACTCTATCGTTAGCTCAATGGTTGAAAGCTTTACAGCAAAATGTGATGTTAAATAGCACTCCGCTGATTGCAGGTTATATATCAGGCCAAGTCCTGACTGAAGATCTTTCAATAAATGAATTATTACGCTTATTCGAATATGAAAAATTAACCACAAATTTAGATAGCACTGAGCCAGAAAGTGAAATAGAAATAGACGATGAGCAACTCCATTTGTCTGATATTTTAGCGATGATTCAGCAACTAAAAGGTGAATCTAGATCAAGCATTTGGCTTAAACAGCTTGCCAATAATGAAACGAATCACTACTCAGTCAATTTATTAACGTGCTTTGTGCGATGGCTGATTTTACGCTGTGATGCAGAAGAGTTAAGTCTACAGAATCGAAATATGATTCATCTACATTTGGCCATCGTCAGTGCAGGTATATTGGGGTTTTCAGAAGATTTAACAAAAGATAGCCAAATTAATGAAGATGTATTTCAAAAATGGATGGAGTTGACGCAAGAGCATTTTCCACACCGCAAGCATCTCGCTGCGTGGAATCGCTTTAGAGATTTTTTAATTCAGTTAAATGATAATCGTATAAAGTTACACAAGCGTACAGCGCATCAAGCAAGTGCTAAAGTTTTTTCAAAAAATGAAGTGCAGCAGATCGTTCAAATATTACAATCTGTAGAATCTGGGGTGAATGATGCTGCTTTACGTCTAGAGATTCAGCGTCATTTTCGTTTATCTGCAGCGATGGGTGTACGCCGTTCAGAGACACTTCATTTACGGCCCTTAGATATTGATGAGGATATGCTCCGAATTCGTCCTTATGGTGAGCATCAGTTAAAAACACTTGGATCAGAACGTGTTGTTCCGATGAATTTATTAAGTCAGACGATTCAAAATGGATTAAATGATATTTATAAGAATAAAAAATATTCGATATTAATGTCTGATGAGAATAGTGAGCATAGGCCTTTTTTTGCTCAAATATCTCAAATATTAAAGAAAGTCACTGGAGATGTTGATCTCAGCTTACATCATTTAAGACATACGTTTGCAAGTACATATACTTTAAAGTGTTTGCAAACAGTGGTGGATTTTAAAGCGCTCACGATAGAATTGCCATGGCTACAAAATTGGATGCCATCGAATGAGCAATTTAATACGCTAGTAGGCAATGAAGGACAGGTTGGGCAAGGGATTAAGGCGATTAGTCGAGTGCTTGGACATTTACATGAATCGACAACATTAAAGCATTATGTTCATATCTTATTTCTGGCTACTTATGCCTATAGCATGCAACAACAGCAACCCAATTTACATACTGCATTTTTTAAGCGAGTCATGAGTCGGAGTAATTTATTCAGGCATTTCCAAGCGATTCATCAACAGAATGGTAATCTAAAATATGAGTTGAGAGACACCATCGAAAAATATGTACTCAAAAAAAGACAAAGTCAGAGGTGGGTCATCTATGCTCAAAAAAGAGGGAATTCGACTGGAAAAGTAATTAAACACGAATTATTTCAAAAGTTTGAAGATATTGAGCGGTATCTTATTTCTGGGCAGGGGCAGCCACGATTAGATATTGAGTCCTGGAAGAAAGCTTTAATTATGATGGCAAACATTCCGTCAGGTAAACGTGGTTCAAATATAGGAAGACATCCATTATCGACACAAGGAAAGTTAGCACGTTTGCCTGAATTACTCAGTGCTGTAGATTTTAATTCTGCACAAGAGATTTTAGAGCGATTTGATTATTTAGAACAAAACCAATCAGAAACTTATAATTGGTTAATAAAAAAATGGTTGTATGAAAGTAATGTAACAAAAGTATTGATGCATTTTACGGCAGAGGATGAACCTATGCTTTCAATCCTTACAGAACATCAGTTTTTTCCGATAGTGATGAAACATAATAAATATGATTATTTTAGAATTATGTCTCAACAAGCGTCATTAAGCGCCGTGCGATGGGTACTAGCATGGTTGAGTGTACGATATTTGGTGATTAGAGATCATATCAGAATTTAAGTAAATATGACTTACGCACGCTTTATTACATAAAGTTTTGAAAGACAGCGCTACCCTAATTGAGCTAAATTCAAGTGACAATTTGGGTATAAGTGCAGCCAAATTCTGTGAATTTGTTCAAGACAGCTACGTGTGCATAAATATCATTTACCTGACTACATCATACCTTGCATTTAATATGCTGCTAGAAGCCGTTTGACATACTCCCACCACTTTCACGATGTTCAAGTGGGGGATTCTAAAAGCAAAAGCTCTTAGGTGACTTCCTCACGGATTTCACTTGCTTTCTGCTTCACAGGGCGATCTTTACCGCATCTTCCCTCGACAGACAAAACGGTGTGTCCCACCGCTAAAATGTTGCGAGAAGCATTAATATCTGCATTCTCGCTAAAGCCACACTCGACACAACTAAAGTTTGCCTGAGTGAGCCTATTTTCTTTTGCAACGTGACCACATGAACTACAAGTCTGACTTGTATATTTAGGGTCAACTTTAACGAGTAAACCACCTCGCCATTGCTGTTTGTACACCAACATATTAACAAGCATTGACCAACCTTGATCCAGGATTGATTTATTTAAGCCGGACTTGGCTTTAACATTCTTTCCTTTTTTCTCGATTGAGCCTTTCGCTGACTTCGACATATTGGCTACTTTTAAGTCCTCAACTACGATCATTGCGTGGTTTTTGCTGAGCGTTGTGGTGACTTTGTGCAAGTAGTCATGCCGAATATTGGCAATATGATGGTGTAATGTATTGATCTTGAGATTCAGCTTTTTCCAATTTTGGTGGTGTATCAAAAAGTATGCTAAAAAAAAGCAGGTTGAATTTTGATAAAATAGAGAAATGCAAATAACTCTAGAAATCAAATGTCCAACCTGCCTCAGTGACAGTATAAAGAAAAATGGCATCAAAGTAGATGGGAAACAAAACTACCAATGCAAAGACTGCAAACGTCAGTTTATTGGTGACCATGCTCTGAGCTATCTAGGATGTAATTCTGGCATTACTCGTAAAATATTACAGTTAATGGTCAGAGGCAGCGGTATACGAGATATCGCTGAAGTTGAGCGCATTAGTATCGGTAAAGTCTTACGGACTTTAACTGAATCGGCCTATCAAATTCAGCCTAAACAAAGTCATTATGAATCTCTCGAAGTAGATGAATTCTGGACTTTCGTTGGAAACAAAAATAATAAACAATGGCTTATTTACGCCTACCATCGAGAAACAGGTGAGATTGTTGCTTATGTTTGGGGTAAGAGAGATTTAGCTACAGTCCAAAGGTTGAAGACAAAGCTTAAACAATTAGGTATTCACTACACCCGAATTGCAAGTGATCATTGGGACAGTTTCATCACTGCTTTTAAAAACTGCAAGCAAAGTATTGGTAAGTTATTTACTGTAGGAATTGAAGGTAATAATTGCAAAATAAGGCATCGAATAAGGCGTGGTTTTAGAAGAAGTTGTAATTTCTCCAAAAAGCTTGAAAACCATTTTAAAGCCTTCGACTTAACTTTCTTTTACATCAATAATGGCTTCATTTAATGTCAGCATACTTTTTAAAACACCACCCCAATTTTGACTGAACTTGTTTTTCTTTCTCAGCTTGCGCTGAAGCCTAGCCAACTTTACTTGATTGGCCTTGAAACTATTGATCGGGTCGAATACTTGACCACTAGACGTTGTAATTAACTTTTTAATACCTAAATCAATGCCAATGGCTGATTTCGATGGATGGACTGGTGCTTCTACCGTATTTTCAGCACCAAATGACACATACCATTTCCCGACATGCTTGGAGATTGTGACGTTCTTAATCTCACCCACAATATTTTGTGATTTTCTGAATTTCACAACGCCAATGTCATTAGGTAACTTAACTTGGTTGCCTTTAACCCAACAGTATCTATTGAATTGAACAATACGAATGGAACCACAGCCATTAGATTTCTTTTTGAATCGTGGCATGAGTGGTCTAAGTTGGACTTCACGACCATCAGGCAATTTAAAGAATCTTGGTTTTTTGGCTTTAAATGGTTTTTGCTTTAACTTGGCTTGTTCTTTCGGGTCAAAGAACTTCCCCCAGGCATCACCAAGATCACGCACTTTTTGTTGAAGTGAAACGCCATTTGAACTATTTTCTAGAAAAGCATACTCAGGTTTTTTTCGTAATTCAGGAATTTTATTGACTAAATTAACTTTGTTGATTCGCTCATTATTAGCAAGCATCTCGAACGATACAGCTAAAATTTGATTCCAAACAAAACGTGCAGAGCCAAGCAACTTGTTTAAAACAAGCTCCTGCTCTGCATTAGGCTCAAGCCTAAATTTATACGCTTTGTTGATTTTCATAAATGAGTATGTATGTGTTAATATAATCAAATGCTATCATTAAACGAACAATCAAACAATGACTGAAATCTATAAAAACCGCCATTCAGCCTTTAACTTACACGTACACTTAGTATTTATTACAAAGTATAGAAAGAAAATTCTAAATGATCTACATCATAAGTATTTTAGTGAGTGTGTAGCCGAAATATGCAAAGATTTTGATGCAGAGCTAAAAGAATGTAATGGTGAGGCTGACCATGTTCACATGCTTATTCAGTACCCACCAACTGTTCAGCTTAGTAAGTTGGTGAATAATTTAAAATCGGTAACAAGCAGAAGAATGCGGAATGAATTTTTAGATTTACGTGGTAGTTATGCAAAACCTGTTTTATGGTCACGATCTTATTTTGCAGGGTCGTGCGGTGGTGCGCCCTTAGATATTATTAAGAAATACATTCAAAACCAACAAGGTTAAAATCTGTGAAATTCACTTCCACCCTGACTGTCGGGTGGAGTCCTCTTTCACTTAAAGATAGCATCCTTCCTTGTGCAAATAGCCTAAGCATATATCGTTCAACCTAAGGGGCCTAGGAATCAGCGACTTTGATTTGTTCTTTGCTTTCAATTTGATCCATATGTTATCGATTTATATTTTTTTATTTAAAAATGAATAAAAAAATTCTAATTCGGTTTGACCAAAGAAAAAGATACCCATATGATAATTACGTTACAGCAAAATCTGTAATCGGGCGTGGAAACCTGAAAATTACTACAGAAGCATTAAAACCGCTTTAGCGGTTTTTTGTGCTTATTATGCTTAGTTTGCCATTATGGTAGGCCAGGCAGGGCAGTCTATGACTGGCCGTCTTCTGTAGTGCGGTATTTCCACCCCTGTTTGGTCTACCTCCATCTCGTGGAAAAGATGGTTGTAGATAGTGAACTCTAAACTACAGGTACTAAACATGAAGATTTTATTATCTAATCCCCCCATTTCTCTTAGGTCTCTTTTGTTAGCGCTGACTGGATATTGACGGTCATTTAATTCACAGCTTTAACCAAATCGAACTATATACATTTTCAAATTTCGTACTTGAGCGAAAGTAGGAAAGTGTTGCCTGGAGAAAATAAGAAATGGGTTCTACACGACTATTGACCAATATTATTCAGCGTAAAGTCATGTTGCCAGAAGAAATGTCACCTTCAATGCAGCGTGACAATTTTGAAGTGGCACTGACTGATTTTGAAAAGCATCCAATCATCAAATGTTTATTTAAGGCGGATAACCAGCGTTCTACGGAATGTTGGAGCGTGCAAGAAATTGCAAACTTTATTGAGGATTGCACAGAAGATCAAAACATCAATTTATGCATTTTGTATTGGAAAGATATACACAGCAATATTTACATTATTGATGGAGCACATCGTCTTTCCTGTATCTATGCGTGGATCAATAGATATTTTGCGGATGAGCAAGTCCCTCAAGCACCTAATTTCAATGATCAACAAAAACAAGATATTCGTTACCTCCGCAATTATTTAGGAGATCTTGCTGATTTTCAAAAAATTTGTACTGATGCCGAATTTGCAGAAAAAAAATCGAAATTAGGCGATATTAAAATCAGTTTCCGGCAGGTACTGGGGACCCCGGAAGATGCGCGACGGGTATTTCAATCGATTAACTCAGATACTAAACGTTTAGATAAATATGAGGAATATCACCTCAGAAATCGCGGTAGTGACGCGTATTATGCGATCTATGCCTGTTGTTATATCAATGACAATAAATCTAACCTAGAAGAGCTCCAATATACACGTTTAAATGAGTTGATTGAGTTAGGGGAGAGGATCCACCAGCTACTTTTTTCGACCATTTTATTAGACAATGAAATGAGTCATGGCAAAAAAATTGGCTTGGTCAATGAGCTGATGAATATCATTGCGGGTGATCAGATTCATAATATTATGAGTCTGAATCAGGGGGAGCGCGTTGAAAACCTAATGTCGCATCTGTTGACCATTCTTTGCAGGATAGCGACGCCTGTAAAAAATGCTGGGGTTCCGAGTTTGGGCTTACATCCATACTTATATTTTTATAAGGATCAGCGTTTTCAGATTACTTCTTTTCTTGCATGGTTTTCAATTGTGTATGAAATTCATGAAAGCCGCATGCAGATTCATCATCGAAAGATTAGTTTCAAGGACTTCACCCGGATACGCCGTAGTATTGAGTTCTTGATCGCCAATTTCCCCGTGGCGACCACCGAAACGGTCGGCAAGTTCGGCAGTGGTATCAAGGGCTATGATCGGCTACAAATTGTCTATAAAGCCTTTATTTGCTTAAGCTTGGAAATGGAAGTTGATTTTGATGATGAGGAATGCCTGAATACCTTTATTCTGTCCATGTCTAAGGCCTTCAAGTACATAAACTTTAACGAGTTTTATGTCGAAAGATTTTTGGGTGGTTATGATGATGCAGTAGTCAAGAATGTGGTGGGATATGTGGAGTCGATTAGTCCAATTTCTCGATCAAAGCCAAAGGCCTTTTCGGCATTAACCAAGAGTCTGCTTAAGCACAATTTTCTGGTGGGTAATCATAACTTTTGCCTCATTTGTGATGGATTGATCTATCTTGATTCTACTGAATCGGATCATAGGATTGCCAAAGCCGTAGGTGGGCAAGGCGTTCTAGAGAATGGTCTGTTGGTTCATCCCATCTGTAATAGAATGAAATCAGATCTGAGTCTGGAAGAGATTAGAGCGGATTTGTTTGGTGAATTACTGTATTAATCAACAGAGCGATGAGCTCATTTTTGCAGATGTATCAATGATTAATCACATGATTTAACTTTTGATACATTCAGCCAATGTGGTTATTTTTAATTCAGTCCAGAATCACAACCAGAAACTAGCTGTAGTTTCTGAATGACCGTCAAGGTCCTTAGTTTCGCCCATAGATTCCCTCTGTGGGCTTTTTTTTGATCAAAAATTGTATAGATGCTCTAAAATAAACCTTTTAGCATTTCATAAGCAATTAGGATTAAGGCTGAGACCATCAGCACAACAAAAATGAGTTCCACTCTAGTTAACATATTAATTCCTTTTACTTTTCACTTAATTTATATAGCAGTTAAGTCGCAGCATCAATGACATAACATGACATGGAAAATAATTAAAAAGACAGAATTTGGATTTTTATCAGATCTACTGTTTGCATGCTTCAACAGTAGCTTTGAATGTTTCACTTAAACTTTAAACTTTTTTTAAAATTGAATATTTTTACATCTAGGTTCTAAACTTTGATAGAATTAATTAAAACTTTAGATTTCAAGTGTAAACAATGAGAAGCGCTAATATTCGACGTGATGGCTACTTAAAATTTCTGAATACATGGCAAAACCGTGATGTCATTAAAGTGCTTTCGGGTGTACGTCGCTCTGGAAAATCTACCTTGCTGGCGATGTTTCAACAAGACCTAAAAGCACAGGGGGTACAAGCCGAAAACATCATTGTCATCAACTTTGAATTTATGGAATTTGAAGAACTCACCGATTACCGTAAACTACATGATTATGTATTGTCAAAAGTTGATGAAAGCAAGAAAAACTATGTTTTTTTAGATGAAATACAACATGTTACCAATTTTGAAAAAGTAGTCGACTCTTTATATGTTCGGGATTATATCGATTTATATATTACAGGTTCAAATGCATTCTTTCTGAGTGGAGAACTTGCGACTTTACTCACAGGACGCTATATCGAGCAACATGTTTTACCCTTGTCATTCCAAGAGTTTAAACAGTGGCATATTGGAAATAATCCGATCATCCAACAATTATCCAATCGTGATTTGTATGCTATGTACACGCGAAGTAGTTTCCCCTATACGCTTGCCATGACCAGCCAGCAGGAAACCTATGATTACTTGCAAGCGGTCTATGCCAGTGTAATGTTTAAAGATGTTATTCCCCGTTTGAATACGGCCGATATTAACTCTCTCGAGCGTGTCGCAAGATATTTGGCAAGCGTGACAGGCTCACCCATTTCCATCAATAAAATTAAAAATACCTTTGTTTCAAGTGGGGTTAAAATCTCATTTGAAACAGTAAAACGCTATATTCAGGGCTTACAGGACAGTTTGCTATTTTATAGCGCCGCACAATTTAAAGTACGCGGGCGTGAGTTATTACAATCCTCTGAAAAATACTATTTAGTTGATGTCGGATTGCGCCGGATTATGTTGCCTGATGCTAATGCTGATCAAGGTCATATCTTAGAAAATGTGATTTATCTTGAGCTTGTCAGACGAGGTTATACGGTCTATGTAGGGCGGGTTGATGAATGTGAAATTGATTTTGTTGCTGTCGATACTTTACAGAATTTAACTTATTATCAGGTGGCATTAGAAACGCTCAATGAGGAGACACTCAGCCGAGAGTTACGTCCATTACAGAAAATTTCTGATTCGTATCCCAAGTATTTGCTTACCTTAGACACGATAGGGACTGAAGCGAATTATAATGGTATTGTAAAAATGAGTGCTCTCGATTGGTTGCTATCTGAAAATAAGTAAAGTTGAGGGTAGACATGGATACTCTTATTTATTAATTAAAACTCAAAGACTTTTCAGCATCATTCAAGAATGTATTCAAGCATAATTTCTGCTCCAATTGTGATGGATCGATTTACCTCGATTCGATTGAGTCAGACTATCATGATTGAGCCAGAGTCGCTTACTGAAAGTAGCGAGAATTGCGCTGGAGTTTCTGAAGGATATTAATTCCTTAGTTTGCCCATTCATCCATCTGGGCATTTTTTTTGATCAAAATACAGTGCTGTTCTTGCTAAAAAATGACGGCACCCACCATAAAACACAATATTCCAAAAATAATCCAAGGCCAGATCTTTGTCTTCGGTTGTTCTAAATTCTGAGGATTATATTCCGTGTGTTCTAGCGATGTCGGTTGTGGAACACGGGTCTTTTTAGAGTAAGGCTGGTGTTTAGAGTAAGATAGTCCCGTACCTGGAATACCGACACTGGTTCGCGTACCTTTTTTTCCAATATTTAGAGAAGCACCAGGTTTGCCAATGCTGGCACTGCTGATGCCTTTATGGGTCAGATTAATTTTAAAACCCGGGAATAATTTAATACTTTTACGAAATCTAAAACCCATATTGCTCTCATTCTAAAACTTAGCTCAATTCACGCGCTATACCAGGATCCATGATCTGCTAGAGATCGTACTTTGACGGCTATCATCAGGATACTAGTATATTTTTTATCTGATGATTGCAATACTACCTTTAAATACCGTCAAAAATGTTTACTGTATATTTGCTGTAGGGTAATCTTAAAGCTGCTATTTATTGACTGATTGGTATATGACGACAGATAAGCATGAAGTCCTGCTACGAATGCGAGCCATCGAGCTGCTTGCTTACTGGGAAGGTCGTTTGGTTACCAATCGTTTGATGAGCTGGTTTGGGCTGAGTCGACAGCAGGCTTCTGCGGATATCAAGCGTTACAATACGCTGTATAACCCCGATGCCTTGATTCATGACCCCTCCGTAAAAGGCTATGTGCCTAAAGCCACGTTTCAACCGGTGCTGACTACCGTACATATCAATGAATATCTCAATATGCTCTCGGGCTTGGTCAGTGAATCGCATGCGCTGATTGCGATGCCAGAACCGAATCTTGCAGCAGTTCAATTACCTGATCGCAGTGTACGTCCTGAAGTGATTCGGGAAGTTTTGCGTGCCTGCCGCAACCAAAGTACTTTAAAAATGATTTATGCCTCGATGCAGAATCCGCAGTGGCATGAACGCATGATTTCCCCACATACCCTGGTGTATACCGGTTTTCGCTGGCATGTCCGTGCCTATTGCCATCAGAGCAAGCAGTTTAAGGACTTTTTACTCTCCAGAATTGATCGCACACCTGTTGTGGTGGCGATTGAGTCAGTAGACCCTGCTCAGGATCAGCAATGGCATGAAGAAATTCTACTGACGCTGATCCCTAATCCAAAATTGAATGAAGCTCAAAAAGCGCTGGTCGAAAAAGACTTCGGCATGCCTGATGGCAGATTACAGATTCCGGTGAAAAAAGCCCTGGCTCACTATACCTTGCAGCGATATCAGGCCGCGATCACGCTGGCTGAGGCGGATGATGCCTTGAAATATCCCTTGGTACTACAACGCTCAGATATCGAAAAGCTGTCGTCTTACCTGTTTGATCAGGCCTCATAGGAGATTGACCATGTTAGAACAATTTCATTATGACAGTGACCTGATTGGTGGCTCCCTGATGGTGCGTGAAAGCCGGCTGATCGCGGATCTGTTATTACGAGAAGCGACTCCAGAACAATGGCATCAGGCAATTCAGATTGACAATATTCTGCAAAAAAGAACGCCTGCTTCAGCCCAACGTAACGCCACTGCCATTCGTAAGCGTCTTGAGCGCTTAGAGCCTGATTTCTGGAAAGCACTACGTGATGGGGATGATGAGCTGGCGACCCAGGTGGCTTTTTGTGGTGCACTGGAACGCAACCTGTTGCTGCTTGAGTTTATGGAAACGGTGATGAGGGATGCCTATATCTCTCAGGCGCAACACTTGGACAGTTATATCTGGTCAGATTTTTTGGATGAACGCTCACAACGTGATCCGGATATCTGTGATTGGAAAGAGTCCAGCAAGAAAAAAATGGGGCAGGTGGTGTTTCGCATGCTGGCAGAAGCCGGTTACTTAAAAAGTACCCGTAAGCTGGAGTTGCAGCGCGTGATCGTCAGAGCAGAGCTGCGTAGCCTGTTGGAAGAACATTATAAACAACGCATTAAAAGATCTATGGAAGTGTCGCTATGGACGCGGTAGTTGTAGAGGGGCAGCAATGAGTCAAACAATACATGAGCGTCTGAACCAGATTCCAGAGCGAATTCTTTCCACCGAGTTTCTCACCGGGCAAGGACTGGGCAATGAAATTGGCTTCTGGATTTTTGATTATGCACCTGAAGATGAGTTGAAGGTGCGCGAATATCTGCATTTTCTAGACGGGATGCTGGAGAAAAAACACAGTCAGCTGAAGGTGGTGAATATCAACCTGCTGCAAGCCGTGGTGGATTATCTGGCTGAGCGTAACTTCATCGATAAAGCCATTCAAATGCAAAAAGCCAAAGGCGATGAAGCGCTGCTCAAAGCCTTAAAGGGCCCACTGCATATGGATAAGTTCGCGCCTTATCTGGTGAGTAAATATGCCACCAATGCGCAAGATATTGTGTTGATGACTGGGGTAGGGTCGGTTTGGCCACTGTTACGTGCCCATCACTTATTGAACAGTTTGCATTCGTTATTGGGGCATAAGCCAGTGGTGCTGTTTTACCCGGGCTATTACGACGGTCAAGCGATGAGTTTATTTGGAAAAATTCCAAGCAACAATTACTACAGAGCATTCAGATTGGTGCCTTAAACACGGCAAATAGAAATAAGAATTCGGGGGAATGGATTGAGATGAACATTAAAGAACTTTTTTACAAGCCATTAGATCGTGCGATAAACGGGGTGGTCAAGGCAGACCAGAATGACAATACCACGGTATATCAGGAACTCGATGAATACGTGGTCACCAATGAGCTGGAAAAGCATTTTCGGGACTTTTTCCAGTCTTATGGTACAGACCTAAGCGATCCTTCGATTGCCAATCGTGTCGGCGTATGGATTTCAGGCTTCTTTGGTTCAGGTAAATCACACTTCCTGAAAACCTTATCGTATATTCTGGCCAATAAAGTGGCACGTGACGCGGAAGGTAACGAACGCAGTGCTGCAGAATTCTTTGATGAAAGCAAAATCCGTGATGCGTTTATCCGTGCGGATATTGGCAAGGCCGTTAGCCATCATGCCGATGTCATCCTATTTAACATCGACAGTAAAGCCAGCTCCAATGATGATGGCAATCCGATTCTGAATGTGTTTTTACGCGTGTTTAACGAGTATCAGGGTTTTAGTGCTGACCATCCACATATTGCCCATATGGAACGTCACCTGAGCCAGAAAGGTGTGTATGAGCGCTTTAAACAGGCGTTTGAGGAATCCAGCGGCATGTCCTGGCTAGAGGAGCGTGACGGCTATCAGTTCTATCAGGATGATGTCGAAACCGCAATTTCCCAAGCCCTCAACTTATCTGCTGAAGCTGCGCATAAATGGTTTGAGGATTCTGAGCAGACCTTTAGTGTTTCGGTCGAAAACTTCTGTCAGTGGGTGAAAGAATACCTGGACAGCAAAGGACCCCAGCAACGCATGTTGTTCTTGGTCGATGAGGTGGGGCAGTTTATTGGCAGTGATACCCGCTTGATGCTGACATTGCAAACCATTACTGAAAACCTAGGTACGATCTGTAAAGGCCGCGCTTGGATTATCGTGACCTCACAGGCAGACATCGATGCTGTTTTAGGTGAGATGTCTTCTTCCAAAGCCAATGACTTCTCCAAGATTGCTGGACGTTTTAAAACCCGGTTATCACTGTCCAGTTCAAATACCGATGAAGTCATCCAGAAACGTTTATTACGTAAAACCCCGGAAGCTGAAGCACTGCTCAGATCAGTGTTTGAGCAAAAGGGCGATATCTTAAAAAACCAGATCACCTTTGACCGTTCAGGCCCAACACTCAAGAACTATGAGGGTCCAGACAGCTTTATCAATAACTATCCTTTTGCGCCGTACCATTTCCAGCTGGTGCAGAAAGTTTTTGAAGAAATCCGTAAGGTCGGTGCGACCGGTGCACACCTGGCCTATGGTGAACGGTCCATGTTGGATGCGTTCCAGATGGCCGCGAATGCGATTGCTACAGATGAAGTCGGTGCCCTGGTTCCTTTCCACCGCTTCTATACTTCAGTGGAAGGATTTCTGGATACAGCAGTGAAGCGTACCATCGACCAGGCAGGGCAAAATAAAACCCTGGATGGTTTTGATGTGCAGATGCTGCGTACCCTGTTCATGATCCGCTATGTCGATATCATCAAAGGTACGCTGGATAACCTGGTGACTTTGTCGATTGAGAAAATTGATGAAGATAAGCTGGCATTGCGCAAGCGGATTGAAGAGAGCCTGCAGCGTCTGGAAAAAGAAAGCCTGATTACTAGGAATGGCGATGAGTTCCTGTTCCTGACCAATGAAGAACGTGATATCACCCGAAAAATTAAAGCCACTGACTTAGCGGCTTCAGAAGAAAATAAAGAGTTAGCCAATCTGATCTTTAAAGATTTACTGCGCGATCAGAACAAATACCGCCATCAAGCCAACAAGATGGACTATCAGATTGGTCGTTTTCTGGATGGTCATAGCCTGGATGGCAAGTATGAGAGCGATTTGAAAGTTGAAATCATTTCTCCGCTGGATACGGAATACAACCTCTATACTGAAGCTTACTGTATTGGTAAAAGTACTCAGGCCGAAGGACAAGTCCTGTTTAAACTGGCAGACGATAAACAGTTCTTTAATGAACTGCGCACCTGGCTGAAAACCAATAAATTTATTCGGTTAAATGATGATGGCACTCAGTCCGATATCAGCCGTATCCTGGCAGACCGTGGCCGTGAGAACCAGGAGCGTAAAAAACGCCTGCGTGCCCGGGTCGAAGAAATGTTGCTGGACGCGGAAAGTTATGCCTTGGGGCAACATTTACAACTTTCATCATCAAGTCCAACCACCAAGCTGGACGAGGCTTGTCGTTATTTGCTGGAAAATACCTATACCAAACTGAGCTATCTGCAAGTCTATCAGCAGGATGCCTGGCGTGAACTGAACGCCGTCTTGACTGTTGATGATATGGCGCAACTCGGATTGTCTCTGGATGGCGGTCAAAGCAATCCGAAAGCCCTACAGGAAGTGGAGCAGTACATTGCACTACGCGCCACTGGTACAGAGCGTATTCTAGTCTCAGATGTGATAGATCGTTTTGCCAAACGTCCTTATGGCTGGCCAGATGCCGAGATTTTACTGCTGGTAGGTCAGCTGGCTGCGATGGGGCGGATTTCACTGCAGTTAAATGGCGGCAGCTTACAGTTAAAAGATGCCTTTGAGCCTTTACAAAACAGCCGCCGTCGCCGTGATGTATCGATCATTAAAAAGCGCCAGACTGATGATCAGGTGTTGAAACAGGCACGCCAACTCACCCAAGACCTATTCTCGGCCATGGGACCAGCGACTGAGAAAGAGCTATTTGAATTCTATTTGCAGCATTTTAAGACTTGGTTAGCCAACTTTAAGTCGTACAAAAGCAAAACTGATGTCGGGCAGTTCCCGGGCAAGAAAGTGATTGAAAAGTCGATTCTGACTTTGGAACGTCTGCTGGCGAATAGCGACAGCTTTGATTTCTTTAAGGCCGTGGTCGAGAACAAGGACGACTATCTGGATCTGGAAGAAGATTATCGTGATATTCATGAGTTCTTCACTAACCAGATGCCGAGCTGGCAGCAACTGCAACAGGCCTTACGTCATTTTGAGAAAAACAAACAGGCGCTGGGCAGTGATGATGTGGCAAAAAAAGCCCTGTCTGAATTACATCGTATTGCCACCCTTGAATCGCCCTATGGCCTGTTAAATAAAGTGGCTGATTTGGTTCGCACAGTGGAAAGCGTCAATGAGCAATTGCTGACTGAGAAGCGCAATCAAGCGATAGAACACATTGATGACAAAATCAAGCAACTGGAAGCCGAGATTAAAAACAGTGGTATCGCTACCGCTGAATTGAGTAACAAGCTATTACGCCCACTGCAATTGCTGAAAACGGATATTGAAGTGGAAACTAGCCTGTCCACCATCTATATGCTGCAAACCCAAACCGCCGTGGAGCGTTTTGATGAAGCCTTGTATGAGTTGGAAAGCGAAGTTCAGGCGGAAATCCAGCGTCAGGCCAAAGCGGCACAACTGGCTCAGAGCAAAGCAGAGAGTGTAACCAACACTGCAACCGCCTCCAGCCCAGCTACATCAGCACCTGCTGCGAGTCCGGTACAGCCTGTGACAGCCGTAGTGCCACCGAAACCGGTGGTGGAAGTCGATGTCGCCAGCATTTACAGCAAAACCTCCAGTAGTGTCTATCTGGAAACAGAAGAATCAGTGGATCAGTTTGTAGACGCACTCAAAGCTGAACTGAAAAAAATCGTGAGTGATAAAAAGCGTGTGCGTATCCGCTAACTCGGGTTAGGGATATCGGCATCAGTCATTAATTAAAGGTTTAAAGATGAATACCAGTAATATTAAAAAATACGCACCGCAAGCACGAAATGATTTTATCGCAGCGATGCGCAAGCAGGCGGCCAAATATGGCATCACCGCAGACAGCATTTTACCGGCAGAACAGAAAGGCGACTTGTTGCTGATTGGCGATCAGGTTTTTCCGCTATCAGTCATGAAACCACGTGAGAAGCTGATCAAACGCATTCAAACCAGCAGTTTTGAGCAGACGATTGATTATATCGCTTACAGTTGGTTTAACCGTCTCTGTGCGATTCGTTACATGGAATGCAAAGGGTTGCTGGATCATGGCCGCCGTGTACTGAGCAGTGCCGATGGCAGTGCCGGCTTGCCACAGATTCTGGAAGAATGTCTGGATATTGAGTTACCGGGTTTAAATACCAGCCGTGTGGCTGAGTTAAAGCTAGATGGCAATAAAGACGAAGAATTGTACCGTGAGCTGTTACTGGCTCAATGTCATGCGTTGAATCAGGTCATGCCACTCCTGTTTGAACAGGTTTCTGATGAATCTGAACTGTTATTACCGGATAACCTCACAAAAACCGATTCCTTGATCCGTGATCTGGTCAGCAGCATTCCAGAAGAAGACTGGTCGGATGTACAGATTATTGGCTGGCTGTATCAGTTCTATATTTCTGAAAAGAAAGATCAGGTGATTGGTAAAGTCGTCAAAAGTGAAGACATTCCTGCAGCGACGCAACTCTTCACTCCAAACTGGATTGTAAAATATTTGGTACAAAACAGTGTCGGTCGTTTATGGATGATGGCACAGCCTGATAGTACGCTTGCTAGTGAGTGGGAATATTACATTCAGCCAGCGGAACAGACCGATGAAGTCAATGCCCAGTTAAAACAGCTGATTAATGTACGGATCAGTGAAGATGGCGATACTTTAAATCCTGAAAGCATTACGGTGCTGGATCCGGCCTGTGGTTCGGGGCATATTCTGGTGGAAGCCTATGATTGCCTGAAAGCGATTTACTTAGAACGTGGTTACCGCAGCCGCGATATTCCACGTTTGATTCTGGAAAATAACCTCTACGGCATTGATATTGATACCCGTGCCGCACAGTTGGCCAGTTTTGCGCTGTTGATGAAAGCGCGTGAGGATGACCGCCGTTTATTTAGCAATCCACCGAAGCTGAATATCATTGCGTTACAGGACAGTCAGCCTGAGCGTTTAGATGCATTCACCCAGGACTTGGCAAGTACCGGTATTGCCCCGGCAGATTTAAAAGAACTGTTAGATTTATTTGAACATGCTTCTACCTTTGGTTCTTTGATTCAAATCCCTGAAGCATTTGCTAAGAAATTACCTGATTTAGAAACCAAGCTGAATACAGCTTTAGAATCAGGGGATATTTTTGCACAGCAGTCGGCACAAGAGCTTTTACCTTTAGTTCGGCAAGCTAAATTACTCGCTAAGCAATATGATGCCGTGATCGCTAACCCGCCGTATATGGGTAGTAAATTTTATGCACCCGCTCTTAAAAAATTCATTGAAAGTAACTATAAGGTGGCAAAAGGTGATTTATACACCTGCTTTATGGTCAGAAATGAATATTTAGCTAAAACTGGTGCACTAATTGGCATGATCACTATTCCTAACTGGATGTTTTTAGAGGTGGTCCCACTTGTTTGAACAACTAAAAGCGTATTTATAAGTGATATTCCGCTCTAGTTAAGCCACCTTGTTTTGTTGGGGTAGCTGATCATAGTAAAACTCATTTGGTGTCATTTTGTCTA
>NZ_VPEG01000175.1:0-1076 GCF_013417275.1 Acinetobacter sp. YH16038
AAAGCAATGGCTGAAGAAAATTCAACATTTAGAGGTGTTGCAGAAAAGTTTAAAGTAGGGATAGCAACAGTACAAAGAGCTTTAAAAGAAGAAACTAATAATCAATAAGGTTGATTAATGAAGACGCTTAGATATTCAAATTTAGAAAAGATCATGACCATTTATACTGAAATTTCTACTTATATTACATTTCATAATGCGACTGGTTTAACAGATATAAATAAATCAATGGAAGATTTTTGAACCGTACCGGGTTTGTCGGAGACCAAGCTTTCTGAGAGAATGTCCCGATGAAAAAAGTAAAATATACCCCTGAAATCAGAGAAAGAGCGGTTCAATTATTGATTGAATCCGAGAAAGATTATCCATCGAATTGGGCTGCGATCACCGCTATTGCTCCCTGAGCAGTATACTGCGCAAGGGTTGTACTCCTGAAACACTACGTGTTTGGTATCAAAAATATTTAGATAAACAAAATCCAGTTAAAGTACAGCAGCTTTCAGACCAAGAACGTATCAAACAACTCGAACGCGAAAATAAAGAACTGCAACGCGCCAATGAAATTCTACGTAAAGCAGCCGCTTTTTTCGCCCAGGCGGAGCTCGACCGCCCACACAAATAATGGTGGATTTTATCCATAATAATAAAGAGCTGTACGGAGTCGAGGCGATTTGTAGAATTTTACCGATCGCACCTTCAACCTATTACCGGACTCTAGATCTCTGTGAAAATCCAGAACATCGAGCAAAGCGAGATTTACATGACTTGCATCATGCTGAGGAGATTAAACGAATTTGGAAGGAAAGTTCAGGTCGGTATGGTGTACGTAAAGTCTGGCAAAAACTGAAACGTGAAGGCTATATTATTGCGCGCTGTACTGTTGCTCGATTAATGCAAAAGCTAGGTATAAAAGGTGTTTGGCGTGGTAAGAACAAACAAACCACCCGTAGCCGAGATGATCAAAAACGAGCGGATGACTTGGTAAAACGTAATTTTACTGCTGATCATCCTGACCAACTGTGGGTGAGTGACTTTACGTATATTCAAACAAATTCAGGCTGGGTTTATACTGCATT
>NZ_VPEG01000176.1:0-1074 GCF_013417275.1 Acinetobacter sp. YH16038
AGAATCCATTATTCTGGGCAAAGAAGATACTTATCATGCAACTCAGAAAGCACCAAATGCTAAAGTGGTTGCTGTTCACATGGATGCAATTAACCACATGTCGGTAACACGTGCTGAGCTTGCAGATTACGTAAAGGACAAAGGAATCCAAGATAAGGTTTTAATTCCTATCGATGGTGAAACGCTTTCTTTCTAAAGTGACTTAAAGAAGTGGAAGCATTCCACTTCTTTAAAACATAAGTAGAACAAAACAAATATTAGTTAAGTAAAGGAATAGGTATGTCAAAATCAGCTTTATTAGTTATCGACTTACAAAATGAATATCTACCTACAGGTAAATTACCATTGGTAAATATTGAACAAGCTGCTGCTAATGCAGTGAAAGTAATTGCGAAAGCCCATCAACTGGGTACTCAAGTGATTCATGTGCAACATATTGCTGATGCTGAATCTCCTATATTTGAACCTAGCTCAAATGGTATTGAATTTCAGGACACAGTTAAGCCGCAAGAAGATGAAGCTGTAATCATTAAAAATCACATCAATGCGTTCTTAAATACGAATCTCAAAGAAATTTTAGATAGCAATCAAGTGACTGAGTTAGTCGTGATTGGTGCTATGACGCATATGTGTGTTGATGCTGCTGTTCGTGCTGCTTCTGATTTTGGTTATAAGGTAAAAGTGATACATGATGCTTGTGCAACACTAGACTTGGAATTTAATGGCGTTAAAGTACCTGCTGGTCATGTCCATGCAACATTAATGGCCGCTTTTGAATTTGCATATGCTCAAGTAATATCAACTGAAGATTATGTTAGCTAAAGACTAAGATTTCCTAAAATTAACATAATACACGTTATATGAAGTTGAAAAAGGGAGCTTTAAGCTCCCTTTTTTACTAGTTTTTTTTAAATTGCTAAGCGTAAATTCAGCGCTTTTACCACTTTAATAACAGTATCAAAGCTTGGATTTACATCGCCAGAAAGTGCTTTATAAAGACTTTCTCGGCCTAAACCTGTGTCTCTTGATAATTGAGCCATTCCTTTAGCTTTAGCAATATTACCTAAAGCTTTT
>NZ_VPEG01000177.1:0-1061 GCF_013417275.1 Acinetobacter sp. YH16038
AGGAAGAATAAACGCCCTTTTCACCCAAGTCCAACAGCTTTGGACCGCAGTTGACTCTTTCGACACCCCTGCGATGCAACCCAATCCGGCTGACGGGGAGCCAGCAACGCTGAAAATTTACCCTCCTCTTTCCCACTAGCGGCTCCTTTTCCGACAACCAGCACGGCGGATCCCTGCCGCGGCGCTGTGAACGCAGCATTTTGATTGGTATCGTTGGCCTTCAGGCTCGTCAGTCAAACAGACCCAGGAGCAGCTCAGCCGGTGGCGCCCGGCTTTCGGGTAACGCCCTGGTCCCGCTGGTTTCGGCTTTGTGCTTCAGGTGATCAAGGATCTGCTTGATCACTATAGGGTCTTCAATGCAGGCGATGACTTTCATGGCGCCGCCGCAGCCGCTGCAGGTCTCGATGTCGATATTGAAAACACGCTTGAGCCGTTGCGCCCATGTCATCGACGCTCGCCGTTGTGCTGGTGTTGCCGGTTCATCAGCCACCCTGACCTTGTTGCCCCTGCCCCGTTTTGCCGGCGTGACCAACGCCCGGTGCCGACTGTTGGGTGCGAACACCCCGTGGAAGCGGGTTAGGTTGACTCTGGGCTTCGGTACCAGGGCGGCCAGCCTTGCAATGAAATCCAATGGTTCGAAAATGACGTGCGTGGTGCCGTCCCGGTACGGCGTCTTGAGCTGGTAGCGCACGTTGCCGCCTCGTGTTAACGACAGCCGCTTCTCGGATACCGCCGGGCGGCTGATGTACCGGCACAGCCGTTCGAGCTTCTTGCGTTCATCGGCCCTGGCCGCCACGCCGGCGTGCAGGCTGGACCCGGCTACCTTGCCAATCCCGTCACCGAACGGATCACCACTGGTCGGCAGAGTTTGCAAAGTGAACACCTTTCGCCCCGCCTGTGAACCGACAGCGATACGGTAAGTGATCGAGTGCCCCAGCAGGGGTGTCATCGGGTCGTCATCCACCGCATCCGAGGCCAGATAGCTGTTTTCGACATCCCGTTCCAGCAGGCCTTGCCGTTCCAGATAGCGACCCACCCGGTGGGCGATGGTGTGCGTCAGC
>NZ_VPEG01000178.1:0-1050 GCF_013417275.1 Acinetobacter sp. YH16038
TCAGGACTTGGACGAAACTGCACACTGTTCGATACCGTGCGTAAATGGGCATATACGGCTGTTAGAGCGCATAGAGGTGGAATCTATAACACTTGGTTAGATGAGGTAGTAAAACATTGTCTAAGCGTAAATGAAGCGTTTTTAGAGCCATTACCATACTCAGAAGTCAAAGCAACCGCAAAAAGTATTGCTACTTACTGTTGGAAAAAAGATGCGTACTGCTACCAAGAGTTTATACATCGGCAAAGTCATAAGGGAAGTATTGGCGGTAAGAAATCTAAACGTTCTAAATCTGAAAACTCAGAACGTACAAACGAACCTTGGAAAAATTTAGGAATTTCTCAAAGTACTTATTACAGATGGAAGAAGTTAGGAAGGATTTAAAGCCTTCCCTTATTTCATTACCAAAAAAATGATACATCATTAGATTCTTCATCTATAAAAGAAGTAAAAGCACTAACCAATTCTGAGTATGTCTGTGTAGTAGACCATTTATGGTTATTTATAAATTTCATGTAAATTGCTTCAGGCATTAAATGGTCAATTAAATATTCTGCATCTGGCGCGATTTCTTTTAAGATTTTAGCCGACTCAGGTAGTTGATATGCAGTTTTAATTATATCTTTGATATTCCAATTTTTACTTGCAGCTGATGTGATTCCTACTGCCTGTTCAACAGATAATTCAATCGAATATATGCTTTTTAAATAATTCACGATATTTAAGAATATTTTATTAATATCTTCTTGTTTTAGATTATTTCTAATAACTCTTGATTCTACAGAGTCATTAATTTGCTTCTCTATCTCAGCGTAGTAAGTTTGTAGGGCAGGTTCAATGAGAACCATACAAGCATTCAGGGTTAAGTAAGTCAGAGAATGAGAAATAGATTCAATAGGGGTAAGCTCGTAGGTTGGATTATCCTTCTTAAAAGTTAATACATTGAAATAAAAAGTATGACTTGCCTCATTATAGAAATTAATATTTTCCTCTAAATTACTTTCTATAAGAGGCAAAGCATTCCAAGACTCTGTACCTTGTTTATAACTA
>NZ_VPEG01000179.1:0-1050 GCF_013417275.1 Acinetobacter sp. YH16038
CTGGTAACTCAGTAACAGTTACAGTGATAGAACGTATCGCTGAAAATATGATAAATTGCTTAAATTCATTGAATTAGATAGAAATTATGACAACAGTTTCAGATGCAAAAGTAGCTTTAGATTCGTTAGTTGCTAAGAGTAGAGCTCATCTATATAAACCTATGCAAATTGCTGAGATTCTGAGGAGATATAGACTAAATCCAGAAGATTTAAATCCTTTAGAGTTGAAAACGTACAGAACACAATCAAAGAAATGGCGTGATTCAGTTACTTCTAAATTAGTTGGTAATGTATCAACATCAAGTGCCCGATTCCAAGATAATTTATTTGAGGAAAATGCCATTCCTCCTCGCATTTTAGAAGTGTTAGCAAAGGAAAATAATGAAAAAAATGGGGCTGTAGAGGCTTATATTTATACATTATTTGCTAAGCGCCTAGGTTCTGTATCTAGTAGCGTTAACTATTGTTTATCCCATGATTCTTCTAATTTTAAATTAGAGGAATTCATGGATTCTTTTTGGAAAGAACCTGGATTAAAAAGAAGTATAGATAAAGTATTTGAATGTGTGGTTTATGCTTTATTTTCTACTATAGTTGAAGCAATAGATGTTGAAATTACTCTTTCTTATAATCCTGAAAAACAAGTTATTATTGAAGAATTTGAAGATTTCACAAAGGCTGTTCTCAATATCTCTATAGCCGATACCATTTTTAAAACAAATGGGAGCGTACATCGTATTGGAGCCACGAATGCAGCAGATAGAGGATTAGATATTTGGACAAACTTTGGGGTTATTGTTCAAATTAAACACCTTTCTTTGTCTGAAGAGCTTGCAGAAGGGATTTGTAACTCTTTAACAGCTGATAGGATAGTTATTGTATGTAAAAAAGCAGATGCTAAAGTTATTACATCATTACTTAATCAAATAGGGTGGAAAAGTAAGATACAAAGTATTATTACAGAGGATCAGTTAATACAATGGTATGAAAAGGCTCTGCGTGGTCAACAGGCTGATCTGCCAAGTAGTAAATGTTGACTTAACTTCCAAA
>NZ_VPEG01000180.1:0-1046 GCF_013417275.1 Acinetobacter sp. YH16038
GAAAAATGTTAAGGTTGAGCGCAAATTTACTCAGGTCATTCTTGCTATGTGGATTGCAATTTCTGCCCTTAATTTAGCACTTGCGGTGATGTTAGGTGCATTTTGGGCACATGGCTTAAAAGCACGCGCAACAGAAGCTCAACTGGCGTGGTGGCAAACAGCGACTGATTATTTTTTCTATCATGCCCTCGGATTATTGGCACTGGCGATTCTGGCCAAAGTCATGACTCAATTTCCCATTAAAGCCAGCTTCCTGCTGATTCAGGTCGGGATTGTGTTTTTCTGTGGCTCATTGTATGTGATGGCGCTAGGTTTGCCGCGCGGTCTGGGGGCCATTACCCCAATTGGCGGTGCGCTAATGATTGCCGGCTGGCTGGTACTGGCCTGGAATGCCATGAAATATGCCCGATAATTCGGGAACGGAACAGCTAGGAAACTGCAGGTATGCACATTTATTTAAACGGCGAATTACAACAGACACAGTGCCATAATTTACTAGAACTGGTGCAACAACTGGCGTTGGAAGGCAAACGTTTTGCGGTAGAACAAAACGAGATGATTGTGCCGAAAAGCCGACTGGAAAGCACCCCTATTCATGATCAAGACCGCATTGAAATTATTCATGCCGTTGGCGGCGGCTAAGACGGAGCACGTATGGAAGACACCCTACTTAAAATCGGTTCACGCACTTTTAACTCGCGCTTGCTGGTGGGCACGGGAAAATATAAAGATCTGCAGGAAACAGATCTGGCCATTCAGGCCAGCGGTGCGGAAATTGTAACTGTTGCTATTCGTCGCGTGAATATTGGTCAGCATCCCGATCAGCCAAATTTGCTGTCTGTGATTCCACCAGAAAAATATACCATTTTGCCAAATACAGCCGGCTGTTTTGATGCCAACAGTGCAGTGCGTACCTGTATGCTGGCACGTGAACTGCTCGATGGTCACAATCTGGTAAAACTGGAAGTACTGGGCGATGAAAAAACCCTGTATCCAAACATCACCGAAACCTTAAAGGCAGCGCGCACGCTTATTGATGATGGTTT
>NZ_VPEG01000181.1:0-1039 GCF_013417275.1 Acinetobacter sp. YH16038
ACATTGGATCAATAATCTCTAAAGGAATTAGAATTTAATTTTTCTAAAATTAACATAATACGCCTTATGCGAAATGCAATGCATAACTTGATTTAAATCAGTGGTTTGTAATCCATAAAAAAGTCCAGTTTGAACAAACTTGGCTTTTTTATGGATTATTCACACAATATGCCTGTTTTTATACTCCATCTTGATTTTCATTGGTAAACTTTACTGAATAATTATCTGTTTTGCTCTTGGGCTTTTTCACGTTGTTCTCGCTCCTTTTTAAAGGCTCGTTGATCTGAAATACTAGCCATGATCATGATCGGAATGCCAATTAGCAAAAAGGCAACTGCTTGTAGGATCTCTTTCAGTTTTTTCATGCTCAAAACTTTTCTAAGAGTTTAATCCTCATTAAATACGGCATTCAGGACTCGTCCAAATAAGCCACGTTTTTTAGGTTGTGGTATTGCCACATTTTGCAACGTGGCATGCTGTGGCATAGTGTTGTTGCTTATTGTGGCATTTGATTGTGGTATTGCCACATTTTCAGTTATTAAACTATTTATTTCTTTTTTATTATCATTATCTTGAGTGTCTGTCGCATGCTGTTGCATTGTGGTGTCGCATGCCGTGGCATTTGATTGTGGCATTGCTGTGGCAGGTGCCACACTTTTTAATTCAATGAGTGTCTGCATGCGGTCAATTTGTTGCATCAGACGTTCTTCACGTTCCTGATATTTTTTAACTTCATTTTCTAAATGGGTAATAAGCTTTTGTGTTGCTTGGTCTGTATTTTGTTTGATGAACTCACTTGGTTGAGATGCTGAGTTAGGTTCTCCAAAGCATCGAATAACTTCTGTAAGATCAAATTGACCATCACTGGAGCGTGATAAACGTCCATTACGTATAGCCCTGTAAACAGTTGATCTATCCACATGAAATTTTTTAGATACTTCACTTAGTGATAACTTAGCCATTTACGGTGTCCTTTTTATTTGATGGCATGTATCCCACTTTTTTTAGATATGGGGATAGTTCTTTGATTTTTTCAGGG
>NZ_VPEG01000182.1:0-1032 GCF_013417275.1 Acinetobacter sp. YH16038
AGCTTTTTTTGTATGTCCTGAATCCTTGTAACTAGACCATCCACACAATCCTTATGACGTTCATAAAGTGGGTGGTCTTTATTCTGCCAGTTATCCAATATTTCTTTGGCTTCGATGTACTCTTGTTCTAGTTTGTATAGTTGACCTTTCAGTCCAAAATTATCTTTATTCCAGATAGCTAATAGCTCGGTTTCACTTAGTTTTGATAAATCAGTCATTAGTAATACTCCCATTTAACCTTTAAAATCTGTTTCTGTTCGCAATGCCTTGAATATGCGTTTTGCCGTTTCTTCTCGCACACTGGACGGGTCACGTAAAATATTGGCAATCCATATTGCAAATGCTTGATAGTCCTTATTCCCTGCTAGGTCGCTGATACTGTGGACTTTAGACAATACTGAGCTATAAGTATTTATCTGACTGTCTGACAAGTTGCAGAACATATCAACCGTGCTTGGATCTCGTTCATGGTTGATTGTTTTAGGCTTGGATTTCTGTTTAAAGCTGAATGAAAACCCAATGATTGAACGTCCTCGCTTATGTTGCTCGTATTCTGCCTTAATGTCGGTATGGTCGTTAATTTGTTGAATAGCAGGCTCTAATACTCGTCTTTTAAACGATTCCATCCGTTGATGCTCTGTGTCCAATACACCAAGTCTTGACCTCAATTCCTTAGTTTCAAGCATTGATACTTTCCCAGTGCTACGCCATGCAATTAGTAGTTCATATAAACGTATGGCATAGGCACTCGTTAGGCTACTTACCTGCTCCAGTTCATAACTGGTGAAATGCTTCTCTAGGTTGGTGATCAGTGGCACAACATCATCTGAAAACCTGATACGGACAAGGGCTTCATTTTCAACATAGGACACACGCTGTACCCATCGGCTCATAACATTCTCAAGATTGCCTTTAGCCGTTAATTTTTGGTAACTAAAGCGACGCTCAAACAAGTTTTTGCAAGCATCCTTTAAGACTTTGTAGGCGGTGTTTCTATGGACATTGAAATGGTTAATGTAGCTTTCTGCATGG
>NZ_VPEG01000183.1:0-1031 GCF_013417275.1 Acinetobacter sp. YH16038
GTTAGACTGTAAGAGTCAGGTATCGTTTTTTAGGCATCGGCTAAAACAAAACCAGTAAAAACATTATTGTTTTTACTGGTTTTTTATTTTTAGCATGTATATTCACCAGTAGTATCGTAAAAATAATAATTTTCTTATGGATAATAGTTCTAAAAAGGTTGAGCTACAAAAGCAACATACCGCTATAGTAGAAAAAACTACTTTTATGCTTATTACAGCATCAACTGCTTCAATAGGCTTTATTCTCACGCAAATGAAGCAAGTAATCTGGAATGATTTGATATGGCTTTCCATAGCGGCTTTATTTTTCTTAGGATTAAGTTTTTTTTGGGGGTGCTCTCAATTAGGGCATAAAGCAAATTTCCTGAAATTAAATGCTGAATATTTAACTTTTAAGGCTTCAAGTGAGAAAGAAGAAAAGCAATTTTTTGAAGATTTTGGAAGTTCTGCAGATAAAGTAGCTTCAACTAATAGATGGCAAAAAGTCTGTCTTTTTTTAGGGGCTATGCTCTATACCCTATATGTATTTATAGATATCTATTTAAAATCTATAAGTATTTAAACTAATAAAAAGCTCGACGATCTTATCGAGCTATTTATTGGATAAATATATGAACTAATTAGCGTAGTATTCATTAAACCATTCTAATTCTTTGACTCTAGAAGCTGTACTATCTAAGAAGCATGAACTGCTATTTAGAGTTGCGGAGGTTCCTGAATTTGGATCAGCATAAAAATCACAGTTTAAATCTCTATACTTAATCCAAGCGCGTTGAGTTTCTTGAAGTTGCTTTTGACGGTGAGGAGGAATTAACCCTATCACATTCTTATAGGCATTATTTAATCTAATATCCTGACGTTTTGTTTCCGCAGTTATACAATCAAGCATATTGACTGTGACACCACCTGAATTCTCCATACAATTGTCATATTGCTTACTAAACTCAACTTCAGCAGCCCAGGTAAGTTGATTTGAAATTAATCAGATTAAGCCCAATAATAATTTATGTTTCAATTTCATTTACCCCAAT
>NZ_VPEG01000020.1:0-72158 GCF_013417275.1 Acinetobacter sp. YH16038
GCCACGGACAACCTGTTCTAATTCTATAGAGAATAGCTTCAATAAAATTGCGTAAATTTGAGTTCTGGTGAATGGATAAATTACGCAGAATAACTTTCAACTTTTGCCAGTGTTGATCTGTCAGCATGGTACGAGGCATAGCGAATAGTAAAATTGGGTTTGGTGATTTGATTTTACTACTTCGCTATTTTTTTAAGCTAAAAGTGTCAACACACCCTAATTCTCAAGCAAAAAAAGAGAGGCCAAAACCTCTCTTTTTCTTTAAGTAAACTTTACTTTTTCTTGCGTTTCGCACGTTTCTTGGCTTGTTCAGCCGCAACCGCATCTAGTGCTTCTTTCAACTCTTCATCGGTAAAGGAGGTGATGTGATGCAGCATTTGCAGCTTCACTTCATCCAGTACCAGATCTGCATACTGCGCAACATTGGTCAGCTGCTCATCATAGACAATGGCATTGTCTTCGTTGGTACAAATATAGCCTTTTTGCGTCAGAACTTTGATAAAGCTTTGGAACAAGGCCTTGTCAAAGAATTCTGGCGAGTTGAATTCATACAGTACAGAAAGACGTTGCCCCACCAGATGACTCAGCTCTTCCACCTGACGGGTTGAAATATTGCCTGGGCCACGCTGGGTGATCAAAGCCAGTGTCATGTAATAGCGTTCCAGACTTTGGGTTACTGGAGCAGCCAGAACTTCAAGCTGGTGATGCGCTTCAGTATTCGGTGCTGGCGCTACCAGATTTTCACCATCTGCACTGATCAGATTGGTTGCAAGTAAAGCATCGATATAAGCATCAACATGTTGCTGAATTTCGTCTTCTTTCCATTTCAGGAATAGCTCAGCTTTCAGGAATGGATAGAGTGTACTGCTAGCGTTGATCGCATCTTCACGGCGAATCATGCCATTGTGTTCTACCAGTGCCGCAATCAGGGACGGCAATACAAAGCTATGCACGATGTTATTACGGAAATAAGTCAGCAATACGGCCTGATTATCTTCAATGGCAATGATATCGCCCAGAACGTGTTTCACCCGTTTAATCAGCTTGAGCTTCATTGCATAGGCAATAATCTCTTTACCTGAAAGTGAGGTAATTTGCATACGCTCATCATAAGGTAAAGCCACCAGCAGATTACGGTAGGTATCCAGCTGCTTGATACAGATTTCTTCGTCCAGCGTATGTTTCGGTGTTGCCAATAAAATAAGTGACAGCAGTGAAACCGGATTCACCACGACTGCACGGTTGATATTTTCCAGAATGGCTTGGGCAGAACTGTTGACTGCGTCGGATACTGGCTGCGGAATCGGATCATCATTCTTTTCAATTTTGATATGTTCTGCACCATGCTGTTTCAGGATGTCATCCAGAAATACCGGTTCACCGAAGTTCAGATGGACCTTGCCAAAAATACGTTCAATTTTGCGCAAGGTTTTCAGGATGCCAAAAATAGATTCTGCTTCTTTCGGCTTGCCATTCATCTCACCGACATAAGTACCACCTTCCATCAGGCGTTCATAGCCGATATAAGTCGGAACAAAGACAATTGGCTTAGCTTTGCCACGTAAATGACCATGTACGGTCATGGCTAGCATGCCGGTTTTTGGTGGCAGCAGACGACCAGTACGTGAACGGCCACCTTCGATAAAGTATTCCAGTGGGGTATTACGCGACAGCACGCTATACAGATATTCTTTAAATACGGTGGTATAGAGTGCATTACCGCGGAAGGTACGACGGATAAAGAAAGCACCACCACCCCGTAAGATCTGACCCACAAATGGCATGTTCAGGTTATCGCCTGCCGCAATATAAGGCACCATCAGACCACGACGATAAATCACATAAGACAATAATAAATAGTCGATATGACTGCGGTGACATGGCGTATAGACAATTTCATAATCTTTGGCCAGTTCACGCACGGTACTGAAATTATGTACTTCCACGCCGTCATAGAGCTGGGTCCATAAACGGGTCAGGGCTTTATCGGCGAAACGCACGGTAGAATGAGAATAGTCCGATACAATTTCATTCAGATAGCCAATGGCACGACGTTCTGCTTCCAGCATACTGATTTTGCTACGGATACTTTCGTTACGAATAGCCGCCTGTACATCCGGAGATTTAATCAGGCCATGCATCACATTACGGCGGTCTGACAGGTCAGGGCCGAGGATCACTTCACGCTGTGCATCCAAATAGTCATTCAGACGGCTGACAATATAGGTCGCTGGCGCTGAATTTGGATAAGTTTCTTTGGCAAATTCCATGAGGGCGCGCAAAGATTGTGGCTCATGAAACTCCAGATAAGACTGGCGACCATGCAGACCGATATTGACCAGCTGTTTGACCCGGCTTGGCGTAGACCAGGTATCGGTAAATAAAAGCTTGAACCAAGAATCTTCTTTTTCAGGATCACGACCCCAAAGTACAGTCACCGGTACCAGTTCCACATCCA
This sequence comes from Acinetobacter sp. YH16038, assembly GCF_013417275.1. NCBI lineage: Bacteria > Pseudomonadati > Pseudomonadota > Gammaproteobacteria > Moraxellales > Moraxellaceae > Acinetobacter > Acinetobacter sp. YH16038. The sequence goes on from NZ_VPEG01000020.1 coordinate 2,459, forward strand.
GTTCGGGATTTTTTTCTAGGACTTCAATCAGGCGTAACAGGCGTGGAGGAAAAGCATGTGGTGGTGAGCTAAGCAGATTATTCTCATCATGATGCTGCAGGAACAGCACCGAAGCCTTTTCCTTGCTGTCACCAATCTGTAGAGGGTCAAGCGCGGGCGGCATGTTTAAACGGCGAGTTTCCGCATCGACCACCAATGCATTACTGCGTGAATGATTCTGCAAAATATAGCAGACGATTTTCTGCTGTGCTGCCGGAGTCTGGTCAGCAGTAGGAGTTGTCACTTCACTTGGTACTTCCCCAAGAACATGCGGGGTGACCACAAGATCAAGTAGCTTACTTGAAAGCTTGCGATACATTTGACCAAAGCCACTCTTGGACATAGTTACTCCTAATTTTACTGACCAAAACTACAGAATTTCTGAGGGAATTTATTTTGATTGATTATAAAAACAAACAATATGTCATTTTCTGACAAATTCAATCGAAGTGGTTCAATTTTAGCGCGAAAGCAGATGTTTTTCCTAGTAAGTTGCAAGAGCAGTTGACAGAACAGTCAATCAATCTTTAGAAGATTGCTTGGATTTTATGGCAGAATATTCAGAATAAATTGTATAGATTTATTTCTACACTTCTGGATCTTGCCAATATCACACAGGTTGCTTATGAATGCCTTAACACAGGAACTGGTCGAGCTGCTCAGTTTAGAAAAGTTAGAAGAAAATATTTTCCGGGGAATTAGCCGTAATCTGGTAGGCAAGCGCGTATTTGGTGGGCAGGTTCTGGGACAGGCCCTACGTGCTGCCTCTTATACCACAGATCGTCCTGCGCATTCACTGCATGCCTATTTCCTGTTTGGTGGCGATGTCAATGCACCAATCATTTATGAAGTGGACCGTATCCGTGATGGTAAAAGTTTCGTCAGCCGTCAGGTTCGCGCCATTCAGCATGGCCGTACCATTTTCATGTGTATGGTTTCCTTTGCGCATCAGGAAGAAGGTCTGAACTATCAGATTTCAGAACCTGAGTATCCACCAGCAGAAAGCCTGAAAAATGAAGCAGAGCTCACCCGGCAGATTATTGAATTTATTCCGGAAAATGTGCGTGCGTCTTTCATGCGTGACCGTCATGTCGAAATTCGCCCTGTAATGCCAGTGAATCCATTCCAGCCGCAACCGGAAGCGCCAAATTATGCGCACTATATCCGTACTCATGGAAAGATCGCTACAGAAGTGGATGAAATTTCCTTGCATCAGGCGATTGCTGCTTTCTATTCGGACTTTACCCTAATGACCACAGCGCTGCGTCCGCATGGTTTAAGTTATCTGTCTCCAAGCTTGCAATGTGCCAGTATTGATCATGCCATGTATTTCCATAAACCATTCCGGGTAGATGAATGGATGTTATACGACATGGATGCTACTCAAAGTGCCAGTTCACGTGGTCTGAACTTTGGCCGCATGTGGCAAAATGGTGAGCTGGTCTGCAGTACCACACAAGAAGGCCTGATCCGTTTACGTGAAATTGAAACCCAGTAAAGCATACTTTTAATTTAAATAAAGCCGGATCCCAGATCCGGCTTTATACATTTTTAAGCACGGCTCTTTATAAAAAATTACTCGATTCTCCAGCACTTGCATGGCATAGTGCCCTTAAGATCAATATTAAAAATGCATGTGAAATGAGCTTAAATACGCAGATTTTAATTGCCGCCGTATTGGGGGTACTGTTTGGATTTTTACTGACTTTATTTCCGCAAAGCACATTTTTTGATGTCGGCCTGTACGGGATTGGAATTGCCAGCAGCCTTTTTATTGGCCTGCTGAAAATGATTTTGATTCCCCTGATTTTTACCTCAATTGTGGTTGGGGTCTCTAATCTGCAGGCGGGGGGGCAGCTGAGTCGAACCTGGAAAATTACTTTGCTGTGCTGTGTGACCACCACCTCATTGGCACTGATTTTAGGGCTAACCTGTGCGCATCTGTTTAATGTGGGGAGAGGTGTGGATGTGGTGATGTTTCAGGATGCTATGGCTCAGCATCAGACTCCTGATACTTTAACGCCGTCGTCTTTCTTTACTAATTTTATTCAGAATACCCTGATCAATCCCTTTAAGGCCTTTGCTGATGGCAATGTTTTGGCCGTTGTGATTTTTGCTCTGTTTATCGGTGTGGCGCTGGTCGCAGGTGGAGACAGCTTCCGTACTGTGCGTAAGCTGAGTCACCAGTTTTTTGACATCATGATGTTGATGATTGGCTGGATCATGAAACTGGCACCGATTGGGATTTTTGCATTACTCGCCAAGTTAATTGCCACTGAAGATATTTCAGTGCTGAGCCGTCTGGCCGAGTTTGCGGCAGTGGTGACAGGCACTACAATTTTCCACGGAATAGTGGTGTTGCCGTTATTGCTTTGGATCTTCGGAAAAATGAATCCGCTGACTTTTTTTAAAGGCACCCGTAGTGCATTAATTACTGCCTTTGCCACCAGCTCCAGTTCGGCAACCATGCCGATTTCTTTAAAATGCGCGCAGGAGAACCTGGGCGTACGTCCGCAAACAGCCGGTTTTGTGATTCCTCTTGGCACGCAGCTGAATATGGATGGAACGGCACTTTATGAAGCTGCAGCAGCTTTGTTTATTGCCAATCTGATGGGGCTGGATTTAACCTTAGGTCAGCAGCTGGTGGTTTGTGCCACGGCAATGATTGCGTCATTAGGTGCACCGGGCATTCCAAGCGCCGGCATGGTCACCATGATCATGGTACTGCAATCAGTGGGTTTACCTGCTGAAGCGATTGCGATTCTACTTCCGATTGACCGTCTGCTGGATACCGTACGTACAGTAGTAAACGTGCAGGGCGATATGATGATTAGTGTGGTGGTAGATCGACATACCCGCGAGCCTGAAGTGCCGGTTTAATCTTTGTCTAATTCAGCTTTATCTAAGTCCGGATTCCAGATAATTTCCCAGAGATGACCATTGGGATCCTGAAAATAACCTGCATATCCGCCATAAAAAGTCGTGTGTGCAGGTTTAATAATTTTAGCGCCGGCATGTTCAGCCTGTGCCATTGCCTGGTCGACTTCTAAGGGACTATAGACATTATGCCCCAGAGTCATTTGCGTCGGACAGATTGGGCTTGGCTCCAGACCGGTATCTTGCTGGATACTACGCTGTGGCCATAAGGCAAGCTTAAGACTAGGTTGTAATTGAATAAATGCCACCGCGCCATATTCAAACTCTTCACCCATAATTCCTTCACTGGGAAAACCCAGTCCATCACGGTAAAAGCGTAGTGAAGCTTCCAGATCGAGCACACCGAGGGTAATCACAGAAATCCGTGCTTGCATAAGTCCCTCCTGATTATGATTGTTATATTTCTATCTTAGGACAAATAAAAAGCAGGGAAGCGATCCCTGCTGTTAGAAATTGTAATAACAGGCAAGCTTAAGCGACTTTGAGAGTAGCGCGTTTGGCTGCCTGTGAATGGTTGAGATAATGCAGCGCATCATCGGTACTGCCTTCATGCACCGGATCATACCAAGGCATTAAATAACCGAGCTGTTGGGATACTAACCACAGCGGGTTAGGCAGAAGGCGGTTATCTAACTGGGAAATACGCAACCATTCTTTCCAAATCCAAGGTTTATATACGGCAGGTTTAAGTGGCTTAAAGCGTGGATCCTGTGCCATTAAATGTGCAGCACCATCCACCCAAAGGCCAATTACACCAATAATGACCACCACACTTAGATAATAACGGGCAATATAGCCGCCACCTAGGTGACGATATAAATCAAAAGCCACACTACGATGTTCAATTTCTTCAGCACCATGCCATTTCACCAGATCCAGCATATTCGGATCAGCACCCAGACGTTCCCATTCAGTATTGTAGAGTGCGTATTTACCCAGGACACAGGTCATGTGTTCTATCGTCGCAATGATACCGAGACGAAACAGATCCCATTGGTGTTCTAAGATTTTAGGAATTTTGAGACCGAATGGATGATCGGCTAGGAGCTTGTTAAATAGGAAATGCATGATGTGCAGATTGCGCTGGATATCAATCTGACGTTCAGATAAATATTCTTTATTGGCCGAATTATGCGCTTGGGCATGCATGGCTTCCTGACGGATAAATGCCTGCACATCATGCTTTAATTTTTCGTCAGTGATCTGGGGGAGGACTTTGTTATATAAACGGCAGAACCAGAGTTCACCCGCGGGCAGAATATTGTTAATTTCATTGACGAAGTAACTGGCAAAGGGCTGATCAGGAATCCAGTCGACTGGAGTGTCTTGCCATTCAAAGCTGACTTTGCGAGGCTGGATAAAATAGGAAATGGAAGAGCCAATTCTTGTTGTTTTGAAGCGCGAAAGTAAAGACATGGTGTGAATCCATCACTGCTTGATCAAGACAGTATGAAAAAAATATCCCGAATTGCAGCAGGCAATACGGGACATTCTTTTATCCGATGAAACACATTCGACTTATTTTTGTGGATCCTGTTCGACAATCTTTGTTGGATCGACTTCCACAGGCGCGTCCAGATCATTCAGTTCACTGGCACTGACTTCATGAGCGCTGTTGGTCTCATCTTCATCTTCTAATAATTCAATTGGTTCATCAGCTTCGTTTAAATCATGCATTGAAGCTTCAGGAATGCTGTCCAGATCAAATTCAGGTGCTTGATTCAAAGTGAAGTTCAAACGCCCGCCCATCACACTGGCCAGTTCTTCCAGACCTTGCTTGTTTAGAGAAGAAAACAGTTGAATCGAGAAATCCAGCTTCATCTTTTTCAGTTTGGCTTTCACTTCTTGTAGCGCTTTCGAAGCAGGGCCACGGTTCAGCTTGTCGGCTTTGGTCAGCAGCACATGTACGAATAATTTACGTGAATACGCCCATTCCAGCATCATCACATCAAAGTGTTGTAGCGGATGACGGATATCCATCAGCAACACCAGACCTTGCAGGCTCTTGCGGTGAATCAGATAGTTTTCCAGTTCTTTCTGCCAGACAATTTTCATGGCTTCTGGGACCGCTGCATAGCCATAACCCGGTAAATCGACCAGACGCTGATCCGGATTGCCAAGGCTAAAGAAGTTGATCATCTGGGTACGGCCTGGTTTTTTGGACGCACGGGCCAACTGTTTCTGATTGGTCAGGGCATTGATGGCACTCGATTTACCCGCATTGGAACGGCCAGCAAAAGCCACCTCATAACCGGTATCTTCTACACACAAGCTGAGCTTGGGTGCACTCATCAGGAACTCAGCTTTGCGTAACCAGTTGAGGGCTTGTACCGAATATTCAGTAATGGCTGGATCGACCTTTTTTTCATAGCTGATCTTTTGCTTTGGGGCATTTGATGCCTTACTGTTTTTCGACTTTCCTCTGCTGTGATGCATGGCTCAACTTCAATGACTAATTATACAAGAAGCTATTATAAAGGAAGTCGGGCGGGCAAGCGAACTTTAGAATTGCCCAATAGAATAAGGGTATTAGAGATTGATCAGGCTAATTGGTGACTGGATACTAAAATGTTCCTTGGTCGGTTCAACGACATCACCCAGAATATATTGATCCAGATTGGTGTAGAACTGCTCCACAGCCTGATCCAGAATGCCTTTTAATCCGCAATTGGTACGTAATACACAGGGTGGATCATTACATTCCACAATCTGGTTGTCACGTTGCAGAATACGCACAATCTGTCCGAGCTGAACTTTCAGGGCAGCCGGATTAAGACGGATTCCACCGCCTTTACCGCGAGAGGTAATGAGCCAGTCCTGTTTCGCCATAAAGTAGACAATTTTCATGGCATGGTTCTGTGAAATCTGTAAGTGCTCCGCCAACTCGGCAATCGTGTAAGGCAGATCGCGGGGTTGCGCAACATACATCAGTATGCGCAGCGCATAGTCAGTAAATTTATTCAGTTGCATGATAATACTGATGTTTTTGATGAAAAAATTAGGGTTAGTCTAGCATACCAGACTAACCCTCTGTTTTTATTTTAAGCTGAAGAAGCAGTTAGTGGCGTACACCACCTGTGCCAAAGGCTTCGCTATGAATGTTCTCAGCAGGGATTCCGCGAGCGACGAGCGCTTTTTGCTGTTCAGCCATAAATGGCATTGGGCCACAGAGATAGTAGTCTGCATTGGCTGGTAATAATGCGCTATCTACAGTGCTTAAGTCCAGTCGACCGGCAACATCATAATCCTCGCCCAGTTTATCGCTTGGGTGCGGGAATTCATAAGCAGTCATTGTGCTTAAACGTGGATATTTGGCTTTCAAGTCATGAATATGCTGTTTCATCGCATGAACCTGTTTGCTACGGCAGGCATGGATGAAAGTCACAGGCTGCGGCATATCCAGAGTCACCAGCTGGTTCAGCATGGCTACCATTGGAGTTAGACCTACACCGCCACTGATGAACACATTACGTTTATTCGGATCAATCAGGTAGAAGTTACCTGTTGGTGCAGAGACTTCAATTTCTGAACCTTCTGGCAGGCTATGTAAAGTATTCGATACCCAACCTGGAACCATGTCGCCTTTCTGGTCTTCACGTTTCACCGAGATACGCAGGTAGTCTGCTTGTGGGCAAGTTGACAGGGTGTATTGGCGTGGCTGTCTCAGGTTCAGCTCAGGTACAAATACACGTACTGAAATGTATTGGCCGGCTTCATATTTTGGTAATGGACCGCCGTCGACTGGAGCCAGGTAGAAAGAAGTGATTTCGTCACTTTCCACGACTTTCTTGGCAATCTTGAAGTTGCGCCAGCCTAACCAGCTGCCTTTAGTCTGTTCATGCTGATCATAGATCGCTTTTTCAGTGGCAATGAACAGATCCGCCAGTTGACCGTACGCTGCAGCCCAAGCATCAATCAGTGGATCATCCATCGAAATGTTCAGCACTTCACTGATCGAATGTAAAAGGTTTTCCCCAACAATACCGTAGTCCGGTGCCTTAATGTTTAAGCTCACGTGCTTGTGTGCGATCAGCTCAACCACGGGTAACAGCACAGATGGATCTTCGATATTTTCAGCATAAGCCAGAACCGCACCTGCCAAGGCTTGTGCTTGAGCTCCACTGCGTTGATGTCCCATGTTAAAGGTTTCTTTCAAATCAGGATTATTGCCTAGCATGCGGTTATAGAAATAACCGGTCAGGGCAACCCCATTTTCACGAAGTACAGGAACAGTGGCTTTTACAAGGTCAATTTGCTGTGGAGTCATAGCTGATCTCTCATGGCTGTTATTTATAAGATGTATTTAAAATACATCTTATAAAGTGCTTTTACAATATAGTAAAAGCATAAAACCATAAAAAAATTATGGGATATAAAAATATCCCATAAAAATGATGTTTTCGATCGGAGAAAGGAAGGTTATTTGCGCCCGAAGAGGGAACCTAATAGACCACGCACAATTTTCTGTCCGGTACTACCACCTAGACTACGTGCTGCACTTTTGGCAAAGGTGCCGACAATATCCTGAGTCAGTTTTTCTCGTTGCTTGGCTGCGCGTTCAGCTTCTTTTTGCTGTTCTCGTGCCAGACGTTCCTGTTCTTTAATTTGCTGCTTGGCAAGAGCTTCCTGTTCCTTGCTTTGCTGTTTGGCAAGTTCGGCGGCCTGAGCCTGTTGCTGGCGTTCTGCGACCTTGTTTTGCAGCATTTCATGGGCGCTATCCCGATCGACTGGCTGCTCATAAATACCGGCGACAATACTTTGCTGCATGAGAGCCTTGCGTTCTTCAAGCGAGATCGGTGTAAAGGATGAATGCGGCGGCATGACCCAGCCACGCTCTACTATTTGCGGAATGCCTTTTTCATCCAGACAGCTAATCAGCGCTTCACCTACAGCAAGTTCAGTAATCGCTTCCTGTACTTTAAATTCTGGATTGGCACGGAAGGTATCCGCCGCCGTTTTGACTGCCTTCTGGTCTTTAGGTGTGAAAGCGCGTAAAGCATGCTGAATACGGTTGCCGAGTTGTCCTAATACGCTTTCAGGTAAATCCAGTGGATTCTGGGTGACAAAATAAATCCCCACACCTTTGGAGCGGATCAGACGCACCACCTGTTCAATCTTTTCCTGCAGGGCGGGGCTGGCATTATCAAAGAGTAGGTGGGCTTCATCAAAGAAGAACACCAGTTTCGGTTTGTCCAGATCACCCACCTCTGGTAACTGTTCAAATAACTCTGACAGCATCCATAACAGGAAAGTGGCGTACAACTTCGGTGTGTTCATCAGCTTGTCGGCAGCCAGCAGATTGATATTGCCGCGGCCTTGGCTATCCGTTTGCAGGAAATCCATCAGGTCTAGTGCTGGCTCGCCAAAGAATTTATCCCCGCCTTGATCCGCAAGTGCCAATAAATTGCGTTGAATCGCACCGAGGCTGGCAGGCGATAGATTGCCATATTCCGCTTTAAAGTCTGCAGTATGTTCGCTGACATAACTCAGCATGGCATTCAGGTCTTTAAAGTCGATCAGTAGCAGGCCCTGATCATCAGCAATCCGAAAGACGGCGGACAGTACTCCTTCTTGTGTGTCATTCAGGTTTAGGATACGGGCAAGGAGGAGTGGTCCAATTTCGGAAATCGTAGTACGGATCGGATGGCCTTGTTCACCAAACAGATCCCAGAATACGACCGGCGAAGCTTCAAAAGGAATTGAGTCAATATTCAGGCTTTTAATACGTTCATCAAACTTAGGATTACTTTCGCCTGGCTTGGCCAGGCTGGAAACATCTCCCTTGGCATCGGCAAGGAACACGGGTACACCAATGCGAGAAAAGCTTTCTGCCAAAACTTTCAAGGTTACCGTTTTGCCGGTTCCGGTCGCGCCGGCAATCAGTCCGTGACGGTTGGCAAGCTGTGAATGCAGCACAATATCTTGCGTGGTATCACTGGTTTTTTTAGCAATAATGATCGGTGTATTCATTAACTTGAAAACCTCTATATAAATTTTTGTCTTTTGGAATACTTAAATTTCCCTTATGCAGGGATTTGTGATTTAAGTCTCTTTTTTGGTTTATTGTGTTACATGTTAAGGTATTTTGACTTTATTGTTGAAATTGTATTCATTTTTTGTAATATTCACCATTCATTTTATTTTTAATAACATTATGAAAAATAAAATTTTAATTTAATAGCTTTTATTAAATAGTTTGAAAACGGTTAGAGGGTGTAAATGAAACTTAACAAACAATTATTAGCAATGTTAGTGGGAACATCTGTATTTTTAACGGCATGTGGTGGTGATTCAGATAGCTCAATATCTACAAAGCCTACTGATCCAGTTCCACCAGAACAGCCAGGCGAAACGCTTACTACTATTCAAGATGTTGCAACTGTAGTAAGTGAAAAGGCAAATATTGCAGTTTTTGGTGAAGTGAATCCTAAATATTTTACAGAGACAGCATTAACATCAGGTCGGACTGTTTTATTGTTAGATGATAATGTGACAAAAGCAGCTGGATTTGCTTCACAGGTTGATTTAACTGCTTCATCGGCACAGAATCAAGCGAAAGTGAGATCAGTTGTATTAAATCAAAATTTAGATGAATTTAGTAAATTCTATTTAGCTGCATTTACTAATGCTCTTATCCAGCAAAATGCAAAAGTCAATATTTTAACTAATCGTGTATCTACGAATGCTCAAGGTGAAGTGGTTAATGTAATCTTGGATATTGATTTTTCTAATGCCAATGAACTGACTAAAGTTCGTGACCTGTTGTTATCTGTATTAAATTCAAATTCATCTGTTACTACTCCTGTAGCCGTACAAGCAAGTGATAAAAAATTACGTCTCAATTTATCTTTTTGGCTTGCAAACCAATCAGGTTATATTTGGGGAAATACTTACGTAGCGAGTAATAGTGATCAAGTTAACCAAGTATATGGTGATTTGAATATTGCTAGTGCTTTAAGTAGCAATGCGGTTATTGAAGTGGCTACAGCAAAAGAAACTTTTACTCAAACAACACAATCTGCAAATGCGGTTGACATTTTATGGAATATTGATTCTTCAGGTTCAATGTCTGAAGAACAGCGTAACTTGGCTAATGGTGCTGCACAGTTCTTTAAATCATTGAATCAAGCAGGTGTAGATTATCGTTTAGCAGTGAATACGCAGGATGCGTATGCATGTAAGTCGCTTAGAACTTTAAAAGATAAAACGACTAATTTTATTGATAGAAATACACCAGATGCAGAGCAAGAGTGGGCTACCTTGGCTCAACCTGGAACTTATGATTCAGCTACTGAAACAGGTTTTTACTGCGTTCGTGAAGCAGATTTGACTGGTTTTGATCGTCCAAATGTGAAAAATTTAGTAGTGTTTGTTTCAGATGAGCCTGAAAATGAAACATATTGGCAGTACAGTCCTGTATATAGTAACTATACACGACGAGATTTTAATGATTATAAAAATTATTTCTTGTCTACAAACACTACCTACTTTTCGATTGTGGGTACATCTGATCATATCCGTCCAACTTTTGCAGATCCTACAACTTCTTGGAGTACATTAGGATTTGAATGTAATGGTCAAGGAGGATCTGCTGAAGGAGGAGGGCACTTTAAAGAGATTGCACGTTTGACTGGTGGGGCTTCTGCTTCAATTTGTGCTGATGCTACAAGCTGGAATGTGGTATTTGATGACATTATCCGTGTAGCAACTGGTCTTGCAAGTCAGTTTAGTTTAAAACAGGTACCAGTACCTTCAACTGTTAAGGTGACAGTAAATGGTCAGAATGTTGGGCGTGATACAACACATCGACAAGGCTTTGATCTAGTTTATAGTAATTCTGGAGTAAGCTTAGTATTTTATGGAACGGCTTTACCAAAAGCAGGAGAGACTGTTTCTGTAAGCTATGATTACTTTAAGTAAAGCGAAACGATAATGTAAAAAATTGGGCAATTTGCCCAATTTTTTTATGTCTATATTTAAGCTAAGACTTTTAAAGCCTGTTTAATATCCTGAATCAGATCTTCCGGATGTTCTAGCCCAATACAGAAACGGACCAGAAAACCCTCTTTCAAATGTGAATGTTCAAGCACACGCATTTCTTTTAAGTTATATAGCATGACCAGACTGACAGGACCACCCCAGCTAAAGCCAAGCTTAAACAGTTTTAAGCTGTCACAGAAATTGCGAATATCTTGCAACTTGTAGTTATTGTCAAAAATCACGCTGACCAGTCCGGCACTGTGTCCTTGCTTGCAAATTTCTTTCCAGTATTCATGACCTGCGTTGTCAGTATCAGCCGAATGTAAGACCTGAACAAATTCTGGTTGCTGTTTGAGCCAGTCTAATAAAGTTAAGCAGCTTTGTGATTGATGTTCATATCGGAGTTGCATCGATGCCAGACTTCGTTGTACCTGAGCGACATCATCACCTGATACTGAAATACCCTGAATGGCATGGGCACGGAACAATTTGTGATGTAATTCTTTATCGCGGGTAACCACTGAACCCATCAGGATATCACCGCCACCACTTGGATATTTAGTCAGGGCATGCACGGTCATATCGACACTTAAGTGTTCATTGCCGAAATCAAAAGCATTAAAGGCAAGACCTGCACCCCAGGTATTATCCAGCGCAGTGAGAATGTTGTTAGCTTGAGCTTTCTTGACCAAGCGACTTAAATCGGGAAATTCTAAAGTCACGGAACCCGCCGCTTCAAGCCAAAGTAGTTTGGCTTTTTCCGAGGGCTGAAAAGTATCCGCATCTATCGCATTATAGACTTTGACCTGAATACCATAGCGGTTTTCCAGATTACGTAAATGTTCCATGTTTGGACCATAGATATTATCTGCAACCCACACTTCATCGCCTTGGCTTAAAAAACAAGAATTCACGAGATTAATCGCGGATAAACCACTCGGTGCCAGCAAGCAATATTGACCGCCTTCGATCTGGGCAATGCTATCGCCTAAGGTAAATGTCGTCGGTGTACCATGCGTGCCATAGCTATAGTCATAGTCATCAGTCCAGTGGCGATTAAATAGGGCATCAGTATTGTTAAAGATGATGGTGGATGCACGAAACAGGGGAGGTTGAATACTGGAAATATATTGCGGGGCCTTTCGTGGTGCATGAATCAGCGCTGTTTGAGGATTTTTTTTCACGTGAATGCTCTTAAATGTAATCAAATATTGCTTTAGCTTAAGAGAATCTCATTATTGCTGCCAGTTATGTTGTGAAATGTTGAAAAAATTGACATTGCTAAAAAGTTGGCTTCATTTTTGCAAAACCTAAAATCAGAGAGCTACAACAAAAGGTTTGGGCGCATGAAGTCGCAGTTAAAAGTACATTATTTTCAGCATATTGCTGGCGAGGGTTTTGGTAGTTGTATTGATTTTTTAAAGCAGCATCAGGCGCAAATTACTGCGACTGAATTCTTTGCTTTACCCGTCGATCGTCCACTCGATATAGAAGCTTTACCAGCAGTTGAAGAAGTTGATTTACTGATCATCATGGGAGGCACTATGAGCGTCAATGATGAAGCAAATTATCCATGGCTCAAGATCGAAAAACGCTGGTTACGCCGTTATCTTTCTCAAGGCAAACCGGCGATTGGCCTATGTTTAGGCGGGCAGCTGATTGCCAATGCCTTGGGTGCGGCCGTCAGCCGAAACCAGGAACAGGAGTTAGGCTGGACCACGGTACGGAAAGTCGCGTATGTACCCGAGGATTGTTTTATTTTACCTGAACAGTTTGAAATTATGCAGTGGCATAGTGAAACCTTTGAACTACCTAAAGGAGCAATTCATCTGGCAGAAAATGAAGCCTGTCGTAATCAGATGTATCAACTCGGCAAGAATGTCTTGGGGTTCCAGTTTCATCCGGAAATCACCCCGGAAACTTTAAAGCTGTTTTTGGAAAATGAAGAAGAAATTTCACAATTTTCTGGAAAATATGTACAGGACATACAACAACTGAAAAGAACAACCAAAAATAATTTTATCCAAGGAAATCAAATACTAAATCAAGCTATTCAGTATGTTTTGGAAAAAACAGCCTAGTGAGTAAAAAATAAACAATTGATTTCCCGAATAAATTGAAATACAGCAAGAAAAACCGTAAAAGGGATTTGCTTATGCAATAAACAATGGCTATAATAAGCGACCCTTCGAGAGGAAGGGGGTTAACTGCGAAGAAAGTAGTTAACTATCGTTACAGTCGTGGCATCGATCACGACCTTAGTGATATTTCACTGCTCTTGACACTTGCCTTAAAATAGTGGGGTGAGATGCGTCAAGAGTGATTCTTTATATATTTGGCTTGGAGTTAACTGGTATGTCTAACCAGAGAATTCGTATCCGTCTTAAGTCTTTTGATCACCGTCTTATTGATCAATCAGCTCAAGAAATCGTAGAAACAGCAAAACGTACTGGCGCACAAGTTTGTGGTCCAATTCCAATGCCTACACGCATTGAACGTTTTAACGTTTTAACATCACCACACGTTAACAAAGATGCGCGTGACCAATACGAGATCCGCACTTACAAACGTTTGATCGACATCGTTCAACCTACAGACAAAACTGTAGATGCATTGATGAAGTTAGATCTTGCAGCTGGTGTTGATGTTCAGATCGCATTGGGTTAAGGCTTTCGGGTTAATTAACGCTCTAAGTTAATTAGGCCGCTTTTTTAGAGGTTTATGCACATGGCTATTGGTTTAGTCGGTCGCAAGTGCGGTATGACACGTATCTTTACAGATGCTGGTGTTTCTGTGCCTGTTACAGTGATTGAGGTTGATCCTAACCGCATCACTCAAATCAAAACGCTTGAAACTGATGGTTATCAAGCGATTCAAATCACTACTGGTGAACGTCGCGAATCTCGCGTAACTAACGCTCAGAAAGGTCACTTCGCGAAAGCTGGTGTTGCTGCTGGTCGTCTGGTTCAAGAATTCCGCGTTTCAGAAGCTGAGCTTGAAGGTCGTGAAGTTGGCGCTACTATCGGTGTAGATCTGTTCACAGTGGGTCAAATTGTTGACGTAACTGGTCAGTCTAAAGGTAAAGGTTTCCAAGGTGGTGTTAAGCGTTGGAACTTCCGTACTCAAGACGCTACTCACGGTAACTCTGTTTCTCACCGTGTTCTAGGTTCTACAGGTCAAAACCAGACTCCTGGTCGCGTGTTCAAAGGCAAAAAAATGGCTGGCCATTTAGGTGCTGAACGCGTAACTGTACAGGGTCTTGAAATTGTATCTATCGACGCAGAACGTTCAGTTCTAGTAGTTAAAGGTGCGATTCCTGGCGCTACTGGTGGCGACGTAACTGTTCGTCCTACGATCAAGGCCTGAGGGGAAATAACGTGAATTTAAATACTGTTTCCGGCTCTGCTGTTGAATTATCAGAAGTTGCGTTCGGTCGTGAATTTAATGAAGCTCTTGTACACCAAGTTGTTACAGCTTACTTAGCTGGTGGTCGTCAAGGTTCTAAAGCTCAGAAATCACGTGCAGACGTTTCTGGCGGTGGTAAAAAACCATTCCGTCAAAAAGGTACTGGCCGCGCTCGTGCTGGTTCTATTCGTAGCCCAATCTGGGTTGGCGGTGGTAAAACTTTTGCTGCTCGTCCACAAGACTGGTCTCAAAAAGTAAACCGTAAAATGTACCGCGGTGCTATGCAATGCATCCTGGCTGAACTTGTTCGTCAAGATCGCTTAGTTCTAGTTGAAGAGTTTGCTGTTGCAGCTCCAAAAACTAAAGAATTGCTTGCAAAACTTAACGACTTGAATGCTACTCGTGCATTGATCGTTACTGATGCTGTTGATGAGAACTTGTATCTAGCTGCTCGTAACCTTCCACACGTTGATGTGGTTGATGCGACTGCAATCGATCCTGTTAGCTTGATCGCGTTCGATAAAGTTGTTATGTCTGTAGCTGCTGCTAAGAAAATTGAGGTAGAACTCGGATGAACAACGAACGTTTATATCAAGTCCTGCAAGGACCTGTTTTCTCAGAAAAAGCACAAGTTTTAGGTGAAACTGCTGGTGTTCAAGTATTCAAAGTTGCACTTGATGCAAACAAACTTGAAATCAAAAAAGCAGTTGAACAATTGTTTGGTGTAGAAGTTGTTAAAGTTAACACTACGATCACTAAAGGTAAAACTAAACGCTTTGGTAAAACATTAGGACGTCGTTCTGATGTTAAAAAAGCATACGTCACCCTGAAAGCTGGCCAAGATGTTGAAATGGCTGACTTGGGCGATGCCGCTGAAAGCGCAGCGGAATAAGGACGAAAACTATGCCTATTCAAAAATGTAAGCCAACGTCTCCGGGACGTCGCTTTGTAGAGAAAGTGGTTCATGATCACCTTCACAAAGGCGCGCCTTATGCTCCACTAGTTGAAGCTAAAAAACGTACTGGCGGCCGTAATAACAACGGTCACATTACGACTCGTCACGTTGGTGGCGGTCACAAACAACACTACCGTTTAATCGACTTCAAACGTAACAAAGACGGCATCCCAGCTGTAGTTGAGCGTATTGAATACGATCCAAACCGTACTGCGCACATTGCGTTGTTGAAGTATGCTGACGGTGAACGTCGCTACATCATCGCGCCTAAAGGTTTACGCGCTGGTGATTCAGTTCAATCTGGTAACGATGCTCCAATCCGTCCAGGTAACTGCTTGCCACTTCGCAACATGCCTATCGGTTCTACTCTTCACAACATCGAACTTAAAATCGGTAAAGGCGCGCAGTTAGCTCGTTCAGCTGGTACTTCTGTTCAGTTGTTGGGTCGTGACGGTTCTTACGCTATCGTTCGTCTTCGTTCAGGCGAGATGCGTAAAATTCATGTTGAATGCCGCGCTGTGTTAGGTGAAGTATCTAACTCAGAAAGCAACCTTCGCTCACTAGGTAAAGCTGGTGCATCACGCTGGCGTGGTGTTCGTCCTACCGTTCGTGGTATGGCGATGAACCCAGTTGATCACCCACACGGTGGTGGTGAAGGGCGTAACAAAGGTATTCAACCTGTAAGCCCATGGGGTCAAAAAGCTAAAGGGTACAAAACACGTACCAACAAGCGTACGACTAAGATGATTATTCGCGACCGTCGCGTTAAGTAACAAGTAAAGGAATCTGACAATGCCTCGTTCTCTGAAAAAAGGCCCATTCGTCGATGCGCACTTGTTCGCTAAGGTTGAAGCGGCTATCGCGGCTAATAACCGTAAGCCGATCAAAACTTGGTCGCGTCGTTCGATGATCCTCCCGGATTTTGTTGGTTTAACAATTTCTGTACACAATGGCCGTAACCATGTTCCAGTGATCATCTCTGAACATATGGTTGGACACAAGCTTGGTGAATTTGCACCGACTCGTACCTACCGTGGTCACGGTGTTGACAAGAAATCTAAACGTTAATAGGTGCTATGATGGAAGTAACTGCTAAATTACGCGGTGCCGCTATCTCGGCACAAAAAGCTCGTTTGGTTGCAGATCTTATCCGCGGCAAATCTGTTGCGCACGCTCTTAACATCTTAAACTTCAGCAACAAAAAAGCTGCAGTATTGGTTAAGAAAGCGTTGGAATCTGCAATTGCAAACGCTGAACATAATAACAGTTTAGATGTAGACGACCTTAAAGTTTCTACGATCTACGTTGATGAAGGCATGAGCCTGAAACGTATTATGCCACGTGCTAAAGGCCGTGCAGATCGTATTACTAAGCGTACTTGTCACATCACCGTTAAGGTAGGGGTTTGATATGGGTCAGAAGGTTCATCCAATCGGTATCCGCCTAGGTGTTGTGAAACGTCATAACGCTAACTGGTATGCGAGTCCGAAACAATACGCTGAATACTTGCTTAAAGATTTGCAAGTTCGTGAGTTTTTAACTAAAAAACTTAAGAATGCAATGATCAGCAATATTCTTATCGAACGTCCAACAGGCGCTGCTAAAGTAACTATTAGCACTGCTCGTCCTGGTATCGTAATCGGTAAAAAAGGCGAAGACATTGAGAAATTACAACGCGAATTAACATCTATTATGGGTGTTCCTGCGCAAGTAAGTATCAACGAAATTGATCGTCCAGACTTAGACGCGCGTCTAGTTGCTGAAGCTATCGCTTCTCAATTGGAAAAACGTGTAATGTTCCGTCGTGCTATGAAGCGTGCGGTTCAAAACACTATGCGTGCTGGTGCGAAAGGTATCAAAGTAGAAGTTTCAGGCCGTTTAGGTGGTGCTGAGATTGCTCGTACTGAATGGTATCGTGAAGGTCGTGTACCTCTACATACTCTTCGTGCAGATATCGACTACGCGACTATGCGTGCTGAGACTACTTACGGTACGATTGGTGTTAAAGTTTGGATCTTCCGTGGCGAGATCTTGGGTGGCATGAAACAAGTCATGAACCCAGCTCCAGCTGAAGAACGTCCAGCTAAACGCGGTCGCGGTCGTGGTGAAGGTCAAGAGCGTCGTGGTCGTCGCAATGATCGTTCTGCTGAAAAAGGAGAATAATCCATGTTGCAACCTAAACGTACTAAATTCCGTAAGGTGCAAAAAGGCCGTAACACTGGTCTAGCTCACCGCGGTAGCTCAGTATCTTTTGGTACTATCGCACTTAAATCAATCGAACGTGGTCAAATGACTGCACGTCAAATTGAAGCAGCGCGTCGTACAATTAGCCGTCGTATTAAACGTGGTGGTAAAATCTTTATCCGTGTATTCCCGGACAAGCCAATTACTTCTAAACCACTTGAAGTGCGTATGGGTAAAGGTAAAGGTTCTGTGGAATACTGGGTTTGCCAAATCAAACCAGGTAAAGTCTTGTACGAAATTGATGGTGTTAACGAAGACCTAGCTCGCGAAGCGTTCACGCTTGCTGCTGCTAAACTTCCGTTTAAAACCACTATCGTGACTCGGACGGTAATGTAATGAAAACTAAAGATCTACGTGAAAAGTCGGTAGAAGAGTTGACAGCTTTGCTTGATGAGCAACAGCTAAACCAATTCCGTCTTCGTATGGCGAAAGCAACTGGTCAATTGGGTAAATCGCACGAAGTGCAATTGACTCGCAAGACTATTGCTCGTATCAAGACCCTCCTTACCGAAAAACAGGGGAACGGACAATGAGTGAAAATACAGTCCGCACGTTAACAGGCAAAGTAGTAAGCGACAAGATGGAAAAATCTATCGTTGTTCTTATCGAACGCCGTGTTCAACACCCGTTGTATGGCAAATCAATCCGCCGTTCAACAAAATTACATGCTCATGATGAGAACAACACAGCTAAAGTTGGCGACGTTGTAACCATTAAAGAAAGCCGCCCAATGTCTAAAACTAAGTCATGGACTTTAGTTGAAGTTGTTGAAGCAGCTGCTGAGTAATTAACGTTCTTGTTGCATCATCGGTCAATTTCGAGTACTCTTTGAGCCTTTCGAAATTGTGACCGGTGATGCTCGGTTTTGGAGTAGGGCAATGATTCAGACCGAAACTATGCTCGACGTAGCAGACAACAGTGGTGCTCGCCGCGTACAATGTATTAAAGTACTTGGTGGTTCACATCGTCGTTATGCTTCTGTTGGCGACATTATTAAAGTTACTGTAAAAGAAGCAATTCCACGCGCACGTGTTAAAAAAGGTGACGTGATGAATGCAGTAGTTGTACGTACAAAATTCGGTATCCGTCGTCCAGACGGTTCAGTGATTCGTTTCGACGATAACGCTGCTGTTATTTTGAACAACAACAAAGCGCCGATTGCAACTCGTATTTTCGGACCAGTGACTCGTGAACTTCGTACTGAACAGTTCATGAAAATTATTTCATTGGCTCCTGAAGTTCTATAAGAGGCGATCATGGCTAAGATTAAAAAAGGCGATCAAGTAATTGTGATCGCAGGTAAAGAAAAAGGCAAACAGGGTACTGTTCTGTCTGTTTCTAATGACCGCGTTAAGGTTGAAGGCCTTAACTTGGTGAAGAAGCATCAAAAGCCGAACCGTGTTACTGGCGCTGAAGGCGGCATCGTAACTCAAGAAGCTTCGCTTCACATTTCAAACGTGGCAATTTTTAATGCTACAACCCAAAAGGCTGACCGTGTTGGTTACCAAACGATTGACGGCGTGAAAACTCGCGTATTCAAATCTAATGGTGAATCAGTGGCGGTAGCGAAGTAATAGGTTGAAAAAGGCAATGGCCAGACTTAAAGCACGTTACAACGACGAACTTAAAGCTCAATTAAAAGAACAATTGGGAATTAAGAATGTGATGGAGATCCCTCGCATCACTAAAATCACTATCAACATGGGTGTTGGTGCAGCTTCTGCTGACAAGAAACTCCTTGATGGTGCTCTTTCTGATATGCAAGCTATCGCTGGTCAAAAACCAGTTCTTACGTTAGCTCGTAAATCTATCGCTGGTTTCAAAATCCGTGATGGTTGGCCGATTGGTTGTAAAGTTACTTTACGCGGCGAACGTATGTACGAATTCTTAGACCGTCTGATCTCGATTGCGATTCCTCGTATCCGTGACTTCCGTGGTTTCTCTGCGAAATCATTTGATGGTCGTGGTAACTACTCAATGGGTCTTAAAGAACAGATCATGTTCCCTGAGATCGATTTTGACAAGATTGACCGTATTCGTGGTATGGACATTACCATCACTACGACTGCTCGCACCGATGACGAAGGCCGTGCGCTAATGCGTGCATTCGGCTTCCCGTTCAAATAAGAGGTCGAAATGGCTAAGAAAAGTATGATTAATCGCGAATTGAAACGCGAAGCTACTGTTGCTAAATACGCTGCAAAACGTGCTGAATTAAAAGCAATTATTGCAAACGTAAATGCTTCAGATGAAGAACGTTTCGATGCGATGATGAAATTACAGGCATTACCACGTAATGCATCTCCAGTACGTCTACGTAACCGTTGTGGTTTAACTGGTCGTCCTCATGGTTACTTCCGTAAGTTCGGCTTAAGCCGTAACATGGTACGCGATAAAGTAATGCAAGGTGATGTACCTGGCGTTGTTAAGGCAAGCTGGTAAGGAGCACTATAAATGAGTATGCAAGATACCGTTGCCGACATGCTAACACGTGTTCGTAACGCACAAATGGCAAAGAAACAAACTGTTTCTATGCCTAATTCTAAGTTGAAAGTTGCGATTGCTAACGTACTTCAACAAGAAGGTTATATTTCAAACGTAGAAGTTGCTGAAGTTGAAGGCAAAGCAACTCTTACTTTGACTTTAAAATATTTTGAAGGCAAGCCAGTTATCGAAACTGTGAAACGCGTAAGCCGTCCAGGTCTACGTCAGTATCGCGGTAAAGATGCACTTCCAAGCGTTAAGCAAGGTTTAGGTATTGCAATTGTTTCTACAAGCAAAGGCATCATGACTGATCGCGCTGCACGTGCTGCAGGCGTTGGTGGTGAAGTTATTGCTTTTGTTTCTTAATAGGTGATTCCTCATGTCTCGTGTGGCTAAAGCCCCAGTAACTGTACCTAACGGTGTAACAGTTACTCAGAACGGCCGGCAGGTCGAAGTGAAAGGCAGCAAAGGTACATTGTCTTTCAACCTGCATGCGCTGGTCGAGCTAAAACAGGAAGACGGTACTCTAGTTATTGCTCCTAAAGCTGAATCTAAAGATGCTTGGATGCAAGCTGGTACTGCTCGCGCTGTGCTTAACAACCTTGTAAAAGGTGTAAGCGAAGGTTTCGAACGTAAGTTACAACTTATCGGTGTTGGTTATAAAGCTGCGGTTAAAGGTAACGTTGTTAACCTTAACCTTGGTTTCTCTCACCCGATCGACTATACGCTTCCTGAAGGTGTAACTGCTGAAACTCCAACTGCAACTGAAATCGTACTTAAATCTGCTGATAAAGCAGTTCTAGGTCAAGTCGCTGCAGATATCCGTGGTTACCGTCCACCAGAGCCTTATAAAGGTAAAGGTGTTCGTTATTCTGACGAAGTTGTACTTCGTAAAGAAGCTAAGAAGAAATAAGGCGCGAGGTTCTTATGAACGAAAAGAAACAATCCCGTTTGCGTCGTGCGAAAAGCACACGCTTGCACATCCGTGCATTGGGTGCGACTCGTTTGTGTGTAAACCGCACTCCGCGTCACATCTATGCTCAAGTTATCTCAGCAGATGGTGGCAAAGTATTAGCGCAAGCTTCTACTCTAGACGCTACTTTACGTGCGGGTACTACTGGTAACGTTGAAGCAGCTCAAAAAGTAGGTGCTTTAATCGCAGAACGCGCTAAAGCAGCTGGTGTTACTAAAGTTGCATTTGACCGTTCTGGTTTCAAATATCATGGTCGTATCAAAGCCTTGGCTGATGCTGCCCGTGAAAACGGCTTGGAGTTCTAATCATGGCTAAAGTTGAACAAAACGAAGGTCTTGTTGAAAAGCTGGTTGCCGTTGATCGTGTAGCCAAAGTTGTTAAGGGTGGTCGTATCTTCTCTTTCACAGCATTAACTGTTGTGGGTGATGGTAATGGTCGCGTAGGTTTTGGTCGTGGTAAAGCGCGTGAAGTTCCAGCTGCTATTTCTAAAGCACTTGAAGCTGCTCGTCGTAACATGATTACTGTTGACCTTGTTGATGGTACTGTTCAGCACCCTATCAATGCTCGTCACGGTGCAAGCCGCGTTTACATGCAACCTGCTTCTGAAGGTACTGGTGTAATTGCTGGTGGCGCGATGCGTGCAGTTTTAGAAGCTGTTGGCGTACGTAACGTATTAACTAAATGTTATGGCTCTACAAACGCTGCTAACGTAGTAAACGCGACTTTTAACGGTTTGCGTGATATGACTTCTCCTGAGAAAGTTGCTGCGAAACGTGGTTTAACAGTAGAACAAATTCAAGGGTAATCAATCATGAAAACGATTAAAGTTACCCAGACTAAATCTGCATCGCACCGCTTGAAAAATCACAAGCTGAGCCTGAAAGGTTTAGGTCTGCGTCGTATTGGTCATACTGTAGAAGTGCAAGATACGCCTTCTAACCGTGGTATGATCAACCAAGTCTACTATATGGTTAGTGTAGAGGAATAAGCCATGACTCTGCGTTTAAATACAATTGCACCTGCAGAAGGTGCTAAGCGTGACAACCTTCGTCTAGGTCGTGGTATCGGTTCTGGCGTTGGTAAGACTGGTGGTCGTGGTATCAAAGGTCAAAACTCACGTAAGAGCGGTGGTACTCGTCCAGGTTTCGAAGGTGGTCAAACTGCACTTTATCGTCGTTTGCCTAAATTCGGTTTCACTAGCCAATTGGCTTTGAAAACTGCTGAAGTACGTTTATCTGAGCTTGCTAAAGTTGAAGGCGACATCGTGTCTCTTGAAACTTTAAAAGCTGCGAACGTTGTACGTAAAGACATGACTCGTGCTCGTATCGTACTTTCTGGTGAAATTACTCGTGCATTCACTGTACAAGGTGTTGCATTGACTAAAGGCGCTAAAGCTGCTGTTGAAGCTGCTGGCGGTAAAGTCGAGGAGTAATCCCCAGTGTCTATGACTCCTAGTTCTTCAGGTCATGTCAACATGATGAAAGGCCAACCATTTCATGTGAAATACCGTGAAATTATTCGTCGAATGATGTTTCTCATTGGTGCGTTGTTGGTGTTTCGACTAGGAGCGCATATTCCAGTACCAGGGATTAATAATGCCGCGCTAGAAAATCTGTTTAATGCAAACCAAGGTACCATCCTTGGTTTGTTTAACATGTTTTCGGGTGGTGCATTAGAGCGAATGTCGATTCTTGCTTTAGGGATTATGCCATACATCTCTGCATCGATTATTGTGCAGTTAATGTCTACAGTGGTTCCATCGCTCGAAGCTTTGAAAAAAGAAGGCGAGCAGGGCAAACGTAAGATTAACCAATACACACGACAAGGCACGCTGTTCCTTGCACTTGTGCAAGCAATTGGTATGTGTGCTGGCCTGATCAGCCAGGGAATTACCCTGACCTCTGGTCTGGCTTTTTATGTTCCTGCAGTAACCTCTTTGGTTGCGGGGACCATGTTCTTGATGTGGCTGGGTGAACAAATTACCGAGCGTGGGGTAGGTAATGGTATTTCCATGATCATCTTCGCAGGTATCGTTGCAGGATTGCCGACTTTAGTTATGCAGTCTCTAACTTCAGTGGATAATGGCCAGTCTAGTCTAATTGGACTAGCAATTTTTGGTCTGTTATCGATTGCTGTACTAGCAGCGATTGTGTTTATCGAGAAGGCGCAACGTCGTATTCCGGTGAACTATGCTCAAAAGCAGCAGGGACGTCGTGTATTTACTGCACAGCAAACACATTTGCCATTAAAAATTAATATGGCGGGTGTAATTCCGGCAATTTTTGCCAGCTCTTTACTTTTGTTCCCAGCGAGCTTAGGTCAATGGGTTGGTAGTTCGGATCCAAGTGCAGGAATTATCAAGCGTAGTCTACAAGACTTGGCATTGGTGTTATCGCCTGGTCAGCCGTTGTATTTGGTGCTCTTTGGTGCGTTAATTATCTTTTTCTGTTACTTCTATACAGCACTGGTATTTAGTCCTAAAGAAGTGTCAGAGAACTTGAAACGCAGCGGAGCTTACGTGCCTGGTATTCGTCCAGGTGAGCAAACTGCTCGTTACTTAGATCATATTCTCAATCGTTTGACCTTTATTGGCGCGATATACATCACTGTCATCTGTTTAATGCCGATGATTCTGCAAAGCTCTTTTGGTATTCCATTTAGCTTGGGTGGAACATCGTTGCTGATCGTGGTAGTGGTGGTGATGGACTTTATGGCTCAGCTTCAAGCACATCTCACCTCGCACCAGTATGACAATCAAACGTTAATGAGAAAAACGACTGCTCATCCTAAGGGATAAGCGCACTTAGAGGTTTCATCATGAAAGTACAAGCTTCTGTAAAGAAAATTTGTGGTAGCTGTAAAGTTATCCGTCGTAATGGGGTTATCCGCGTAATTTGTAGCGCAGAACCTCGTCATAAGCAGCGTCAAGGTTAATCTGATCAAGACCTGTTGATTTCAGTAGGCGAATTGGGTTATTATCCGCCCCTCAAGATTTTTGTGGGGCGGTTGATTATCTCTACTGCCTTTTTGGAGAAAATTGAATGGCTCGTATTGCCGGTGTAAACATTCCGGATAACAAGCATGCTGTTATCTCTCTAACGTACATCTTTGGTATTGGTCGCCACACTGCTAAGTCAATCTTAGCTGCTGCGGGTATCCCAACTACTACTAAGATCCGTGAATTAGATGACGCTCAGCTTGATGCGATTCGTGCAGAAATTGCCAAGGTTCCGACCGAAGGTGATTTACGTCGCGAAATTTCCATGAACATTAAACGTTTAATGGATTTAGGCTGCTACCGCGGTCTTCGTCATCGTCGCAGCTTGCCTGTCCGTGGTCAACGCACCAAAACTAACGCACGTACCCGTAAAGGTCCGCGCAAACCAATTAAGAAATAAGATTTCTGGAAGCTAAAAGATGGCTAAAGATACTCGCACACGCAAGAAGGTCACTCGTACCGTCTCTGAAGGTGTTGCACACATTCACGCTTCTTTTAATAACACCATTGTGACTATTACCGATCGTCAAGGTAATGCACTGGCTTGGGCCACTTCAGGTGGACAAGGCTTCCGTGGATCACGTAAATCAACTCCGTTTGCTGCTCAGGTAGCTGCTGAAGTTGCTGGTAAAGCTGCTTTAGATTACGGTTTGAAAAACTTGGACGTCCTTGTGAAAGGTCCTGGTCCAGGTCGTGAGTCTGCGGTTCGTGCATTAGGTGCAGTGGGTTATAAAATTAACAGCATTACCGATGTGACTCCAATCCCTCACAACGGTTGCCGTCCACCTAAAAAACGTCGCGTGTAAGGAGAAACATTCATGGCTCGTTATATTGGTCCAAAATGCAAACTCTCTCGCCGCGAAGGGACAGACCTGCAATTAAAATCTGGCGTTAAACCATTTGACGTCAAAACTAAAAAACACGCTAAAGCTCCTGGTCAACATGGTGGAGCTCGTGGCGGTAAACAATCTGAGTACTCACTACAATTACGTGAAAAACAAAAAGTACGTCGTATGTACGGTGTTTTAGAGCGTCAATTTAGTAACTACTACAAAGAAGCTGCTCGTGTTAAAGGCGCAACTGGTGAAAACCTGTTGAAATTGCTCGAAAGCCGTCTTGATAACGTTGTTTATCGCATGGGTTTTGGTTCTACACGTGCAGAAGCTCGTCAGTTAGTATCTCACCGTTCAATCACTTTAAATGGCCGCCGCGTTAACATCGCGTCTATCCAAGTTAAAGCTGGTGACGTGATTGCAGTTCACGAAGGCGCTAAACAACAATTACGTATCAAAAACGCAATTGAATTAGCTGCTCAACGTGGCATTCCTTCTTGGATGGAAGTAGATCATTCTAAACTAGAAGGTACGTTCAAAGCTGCACCGGATCGTTCTGATTTACCTGCTGAAATCAACGAAAGCTTGATTGTAGAATTGTATTCTAAATAATCCTTGAGGTAGCAATATGACGCGTACTGCAAATGAGTTTCTAACTCCGCAAGCGATCAAGGTCGAAGCGGCAAGCGGGACCTCGGCAAAAGTTATTCTAGAACCCTTAGAGCGTGGCTTTGGTCATACTCTGGGCAATGCTTTACGTCGCATCCTTCTTTCTTCTTTACCTGGCGCTGCTGTGGTAGAAGTTGAGATTGAAGGTGTTGAGCACGAGTACAGTACTTTGGAAGGCTTGCAGCAGGACATCGTCGAGCTCTTGCTGAACCTAAAAGGATTGTCTATTAAGCTGTTCGATCAAAATGAAGCTTATTTAACATTAGAGAAACAAGGTCCAGGCGACGTAACTGCGGCTGACCTTCGTTTACCTCATAATGTTGAAGTGGTTAACCCTGAACACTTGATCGGCACATTAAGTGCATCAGGCAATCTTAAGATGCGCCTGAAAGTGGCTCAAGGCCGTGGCTATGAGACTTCTGACTCACGTTTCCCAGAAGGCGAGACTCGCCCAGTGGGTCGTTTACAGTTAGATGCATCTTACAGCCCGATCAAACGTGTGTCTTACACAGTGGAAAACGCTCGTGTAGAACAACGTACTGACCTTGATAAACTGGTCATTGATCTTGAAACCAACGGTACAGTTGATCCTGAAGAAGCAATCCGCAAAGCGGCAACAATCTTGCAACAACAAATTGCAATCTTTGTTGATCTTCAGAAAGATCAAGCTCCTGTGGCTCAAGAACCTCGTGAAGAAGTTGATCCAATTTTGCTTCGTCCAGTAGATGATCTAGAGCTAACTGTTCGTTCTGCTAACTGTTTGAAAGCAGAAAACATTTACTACATTGGTGATCTTGTACAGCGTACTGAGGTTGAGTTACTTAAAACTCCTAACCTTGGTAAAAAATCGCTTACTGAGATCAAAGATGTTCTGGCTTCCAAAGGCTTACAACTCGGCATGCGTTTAGAGAACTGGCCACCAGCTAGTCTCCGTATGGACGATCGTTTCGCCTATCGTAGCCGTTAATTAAGTAGGACTATCACCATGCGTCATCGTAATAGTGGTGTGAAATTAGGCCGTACAAGCAGTCATCGTAAAGCGATGTTCCAAAACATGGCTAACTCTTTGTTCGAGCACGAGTTGATCAAAACAACTGTGCCTAAAGCAAAAGAATTACGTCGTGTTGCTGAGCCTTTAATCACTTTAGCTAAAGTCGATACAGTAGCAAACCGTCGTTTGGCGTTTGCTCGTACTCGTTCAGCTGCAACTGTTGGTAAATTATTTACCGTTCTTGGCCCTCGTTACAAAGAGCGTAACGGCGGTTATCTACGTGTTCTTAAAGCGGGCTTCCGTGCAGGTGATGCTGCACCGATGGCTTACGTTGAGCTAGTAGATCGCGAAGTTAACTAATTTCGTGTAGAGCAGCAAACGTTGTTCGAAAAGGTCGGTTGAATAAACCGGCCTTTTTTAATGCCTAGCATTTACCCATTATCAGGCTGTTTAGAAATTTGTCCTTAAAAGATAAAAAAATAATCACTTTTATTTAAACTTGACATTGTGTATTGTCAATTTTGTGATTTAATAAAATATATGACAATGCTCAGGTAAAAGAAGAATATGGAAAAGCAAGTTGATATTTTAATTGTAGGCGCGGGGATCTCGGGAATTGGTCTGGCGGCCCATCTTTCTAAACATAGTCCTCAACGCTCATTCGAAATTATTGAACGTCGCGAAAGCTTTGGCGGTACGTGGGACCTGTTTAAATATCCTGGTATCCGTTCAGATTCGGACATGTCGACTTTTGGCTTCAACTTTAAGCCTTGGAAAAAAGAAAGTGTATTAGCTTCTGGCTCGGCAATTAAAAATTATCTTGCAGAAGTGGTTCAGGAATTTAACTTGAGCTCAAAAATTCATTTTCAACATCGCGTCGTTAGTGCCAATTATGATTCAGCTACACGTAAATGGTCAGTCTTAGCTGAAAACGCTCAGGGCAAAAAGCAGACCTGGATCGCTAACTTTGTTCTTGGCTGTACTGGTTACTACAATTATGATCAAGGCTTCCAGCCGGAATTCCCGCATCAGGAAGCATTCAAAGGTACATTTATTCACCCGCAGCATTGGCCTGAAAATCTGGACTATAGCGGAAAAAAAGTAGTGATTATTGGCAGTGGTGCGACAGCAATAACATTAGTTCCAGCCATGGTGAAAGGCGGTGCAGGGCATGTGACCATGTTACAACGCTCTCCCACCTATATCGCCTCAGTTCCTTCGATCGACATGATTTACTCAAAAATGCGTAAATTATTGCCAGAAGATGTGGCTTATAAGCTGACCCGTGCGCGTAATATTGGCATGCAGCGTGGTATCTATGCACTCGCACAAAAACAGCCAAAACTACTGAAAACCTTATTATTGAAATCTGTACAGTTTCAGTTGAAAGGGAAAGTGGATATGAAACACTTTACCCCGAATTATGAACCTTGGGATCAGCGCCTATGTGTAGTGCCAGATGGGGATTTATTCAAAATCCTGCGTGAAGGTCATGCATCTGTAGAAACAGATCATATCGAGAAATTTACTGAAACCGGGATTCAGCTGAAATCAGGTAAATATCTGGATGCGGATATTATTGTGTCTGCTACTGGTTTAAATATTCAGATTCTGGGTGGTATTCAGGCCACGATGGATGGCAAGCCTTTGGATACGTCGAAGCATATGCTGTATCAAGGGGTCATGCTCAGTGATGTGCCAAATATGGCGCTGATTATTGGTTATATCAATGCTTCCTGGACCTTGAAAGTGGATATTGCCGCAGAATATATCTGCCGTCTGCTCAATTATATGGATCAGCATGGTTATGATGAAGTGATTCCAGAAGGGGATGCTACGGAATTACTTGAAGATACGGTGATGGGTAGTTTAACTTCAGGCTATATTGCCCGTGCCGCAGATGTGATGCCGAAACAGGGTAAGCATGCACCTTGGAAAGTATCTAATAACTACTTGGCAGACCGTAAAGAGCTGAAAACTGCATCTTTTGAAGATGGAGTATTGAAATTCAAATCGAAATCCAGTGCTGTGCCAGCCAAGCCAAGATTGGTGTCTTAAGTATAGACATAGATAAAAGGAGTACCTGATGTACTCCTTTTTCATATTTCAAATTAGAGTGATCTGGAAATCAGTTCCTTCATGATTTCATTGGTTCCTGCATAAATGCGGTTCGCGCGATTATCCAGGTACGCTCGTGCAATCGGATATTCCAGCATATAGCCATAACCGCCATGCAGTTGTAGGCATTCATCCACCACTTTGCTATACAGTTCAGAAATTTTGTATTTAGCAGCTGCGGCGGCATCAACTCCCAATTTTTGAATAAGCTGTAGTTGCATACAACGGTCCAGATAAGCTCGGCAGATTTCAATTTCGGTACGCAGTTCTACCAGTTTAAAACGGGTATTTTGAAAAGCGCTGATCGGTTTGCCAAAGGCTTGACGTTCTTTGGTGTATTTTACCGTATGTGCGAATGCCGCTTCTGCCCCTGCCTGACATATGATGGCCACAATTAACCGCTCCCAAGCCAGTTCTTTCATCAGCATCATAAAACCCATGCCTTCCTGACCTAGTAAGTTTTCTTTAGGCACACGGACATTGTCAAAGAACAGTTCACAGGTATCCTGACCTTTCATGCCGATTTTATTTAAGGGTTTACCTTTACTAAATCCTGCACGATCTGCTTCGATCATAATTAAGGAAAGGTTGGCAGAGCCTTTTTCGCTATGACCCGTCTTACATACCACAATTGCCATATCACAAAGATAGCCATTGGTAATGAATATCTTGGAACCATTAATCACATACTCATCACCCTCTAATACAGCACTAGTGCGTACTGCTTGAAGGTCTGAGCCAGTTCCGGGCTCAGTCATCGCAATTGCTGTGACCACTTCACCTGTTGCCATTTTCGGGAGCCATTGCTGCTTTTGTGCTTCATTGCCAAAGTTCAGAATATAATTGGCCACGATATCGGAGTGCAGTGAAAATCCTGTCGCAGAGTCGCCGGCATAGGCCTGTTCCTCGATCAGAATCATGCTGTATAAACGATCTACCCCTGAACCGCCATAAGCTTCAGGCATCGTGGCACAGAGAAGGCCAAGTTCACCGGCTTTATTCCAGAGCTCACGATCGACATGCTGTTGCTGTTCATATTTTTCTGTATGAGGAATCACTTCCTTTTCATAGAATTTACGGACCATCTCCCGAAAGGCTTCATGTTCATCATTGAAAAGCTGACGTGGCAGCATGCTGGCCAATGGACGGATCGCGCTCGAATGCATCTTATAATTCCCTTATTGTGATGTTTTATTTAACTTAAGATAGAGCAGATGAGGGAACAATGAGCTGAATGTTCAAATCTGGGGAATCTACTGATGCTTTTGGTCATTTGTATGAAATACCTCGAAATTCAGCAATGGCTTAAGGTAAACTACTCAGGTTTGTAACGAGTTGGGAAAATTCGATGACTGATGACATCACCTTAGAAGAGCGCAAAGTGATTTATCGCGCGCGTCGTGGCTTGAAAGAGATCGATGTATATTTTGATCCCTACGTGAAAAACTATTATCTCACTGCTGATCCCTTCGAAAAACAGATGTTTGCTGAGCTGGTTGCACAGGAAGATCCAGACCTGCTGGACTGGTTTATGGAAGTGTCTGAACCCCCACGCCCTGAATTAAAAGATTTTATCAAGAAGCTTAAATTTTACGTTCATGGATAATCGTTGTTTCAAGCTGAAACGCAGCAAGTGTGCGCTGGTGTTTCAGCTTTTTATTTTTGCTGTATTGATGTTCCTGCTGTATCAGTTATTGCCTATGGCGATTTGGCTGGTTTGTGGTGTCATCGGATTGGTCATCTATCAGTTGTTTTATCGTAAGACACCGCACATTGAGCAGTTTGAATATCTGGATGGACGTGAATGGTCGCTGACAGCAGCTGCGCAAGGCACACGGCGAGTGTTGATCAGTCACGTGATTGATCACCAAGCTTATATCGTGGTGTATTTCCAGCATGCAAAAGCACGTCCGTTGCTCATCTGGTGTGACCAGTTGCCTTTTAAACAATGGAAGTCTTTGAAAGTTTTGACAAAAATACTTTAATTGTCCGACAAATGACATTCCAAAATTTTAAATAAATTCATTAAAAATAAAGATTTATCCGCTAACCCCGCTTGAATTGTCAGACAAAAAATTATATTTCTCTGCAAAAACAATAAATTGTCTGACAATTTTTCAGCTGCTTTTTTTATAAGCAGGTACATTTAAGTCACCAACAGCGAACCCAGGAGATCATGATGGAATTTCCAATGTGGATGTTTTTGATCGTTGCGATTGTGATGGCCCTGGTCATAGGACGGCTGGGAACGGTGCTGAAGGACAGATTTTCACCTAAATAACAGAATTAAGCTCGAGAACCTATTTTCTTCTCGGCTTGCCAAGTTGATAAGTAGCATGTGCTGAACCGTCGCAATGCTACTTTTTTTTGCCCAAAATTTGGGATTTTATCTACTACAGTCAATTGCAGCTGGGCAATTTAATGGCAAAGTGTCTGGTCTAAATTAGAGTAAATACTCTTTTATTCGTTATATGCTTCTGATATGTTTAGCAGAATAATGGACATAATCACAATTATAGAGGACAGGAAAATGTCGAGCGTCCGAAAAATATGCCAAGGTATGGCGACCATTGCAATAACAACAACAGTTCTAACAGGATGTTCTCAGGTCATTAAAACCGGTGCCAATGTGGCGCTGGGCTTCACTGAAAAGCATATTGTTCCACCAATCCTGGCGATGGATGATGCCGAGATGGTGTGTAATTCCGGGAATTCTTTAACACCAGCCATCATGTCGACCAAGGAAATGGGGGCTGATCCGACTCGTGTTGCGGTACTGATGTACTCCGCAGCGGGGATTTGTGCCGAGCAGAAAGCGCTGGATGCAGAGCTACGGTATCTGCGTGCTTCTAAAGTCAATCAGGTGACTGAAGCTCAGGATGCGCGGATTGAGCAGAAACGGTGGGCTGCACTGGCTGCACAACGTCAGTACACGGGTTATCAGTTATTCCAGACCCGTTATGAGAAAAAATATAAAAAAGCGCTGGGTGAAGGCTGTCCACGCATGAACAGTGATATTGAACAGACAGTTTATCTGCTGGGCATGCTGAGTGGCTTGCAAGCCATGACCAATGACATTAACTCGGGTGGGGCTGTACAAGTACCTAAAGATATTGCGGCTGTGGTTGAGCGTGGCATGACCTGTCTGGATAATACCAAATTCTGGGGCGCGCCAAATGCAACCCGTGCTGTGATCTGGACTTTATTGCCAGGGGCAGGTGATGGAAAACCTGATCCTTACCAAACTCTGAAACAGTCAGTACAAATCGGTGAGCAAAAAGGTGTACGTTTATCACATGCCTTATATGCTGTAGCGGCACAGGCCAGTGGGGATGATGCCAAAATTCGTGATGCGTTAAGAACCTTTGATCAGGCACGTAGTGATGAAAAGCCAGTCAATCCTCAGTTCAAGCTGATCGACAGTATGGCTGCCATTATGGTGAATGGTATTTCTGACCGTTACTGGACTGAAAATACCGGTATTCGTAGTGCAGATGATGGCATGCAGACCTTCTGGGATGAAACAGATAATTCTTCAGAACTGGATGATCTGTTTAGCGCTGACCTATAATTTAATGAAAAATTAAGTGAATGATGCTCATAGAGGTCATTTTCAATATGCTGAAAGGAGTTCAAGGAGCCGATGCAAGATCAACATCTTCGACGAAAAATTATTTTTCTGGCGGCTTTTGTCTCTCTTTCAGCGAGTTTGCAAATCTTTAACGATGCTTTCATCTACTGGCAGGAAAGCCTGCTCGGAGAATTCTGGCGGCTCTGGACTGCGCACTGGGTGCATGTCGGCTGGGCCCATTATTTTCTGAATATCCTTGCCTTTATCTGTTTACCTTTCATTTTTCCCCGTGCATCTGTGTGGCATTTCGTCTCGATTCTTTTGATTCTGCCGCCGTTGATCAGCCTGAGTTTTTATTTTTTCCTGCCAAATATTGAAGCATATGCAGGACTATCCGGGGTATTACATGGGGCCTATGTCGCAGTCGCCTGCGTGCATCTACTTTATCAGCGTGAACGTGGGTTTGCCGTAATGGTATTATTTTTAATCTTTGCCAAACTGATTTGGGAAAATACCATTGGAAATCAGGAAACTGCACAACTTATCGGCAGTCCGGTACTGGTCGAAGCGCATTTATTAGGGGTGATCTGGGGAGTGGTAGTCGCATTGCTCTATATCTTGGGCAATTATGTCCAGGATAGCTGAAACTGTTGGCAGAAAAGACAAAAAGAAAAGATAAATTGTCATTTTTATTCTGCTGATTTTCATGCAGAGTCAAAACAGAAAATAATGATACTGACCCTTGTAAAGGAATTTTCGGGGCAGACAGGAAGACCAGCGCTTAAAAGAATGTAAGGCGCGAAAACAAGAATAGGAAAATACATGCACAACGATAATCAAAACAGATCAGGATTAGGTCTGTTACGTTATATCTGGACAGAGTGGATCTCGACCTTTATCGTGCTCATCTTGCTCTTACTGACCTTAGTGATTGGAACCGGGGAAATGATTCATGGTCAGTTACTGCGTATGGGCGAGCGTCTGTATGGTGATCCGGCGACAGGCATGCAATATTCGTTTTTGCGTGCTGAACCGAAAGCGCCTCAATGTGATCGTAATATTAATGTCGATCAAAAAGTTCAGGAGCAGATGAAAGCGGATGCTGCCGATGAATATGCCGATTTCTTCGGTGTACGTTCTGAAGCGGATGTGCGTGCTGCAGTGATGCAGGCACAACAGGTCTGTGAAGAGTCTTACCAGTTCTATGACAAGGCGATAACGCATATTGAAGCGCATCCAAGTATTCGCGCCTATCGCAGTTTTGAAACTTCATTCTTTGGCATTTTCAAGTTCGGGACTGAAAACCGTGCCTTACTGTTGATTATCATGGTGGTATTTGCTGCAATCAGTGCGACATTAAAAACCCATCATATCGGTCTACGTAGCCCAGCCACCCGTATCGATTTCAAAGTTTATTCTGTGGCGATGCTGATCGCGAACAGTTTCCTGGTCTATTCTTCCTACAGCCAATATATGTCGGTGCTGAATTCCGGGGTGCCAATGGGAGACATGAAGTATGTCTACTGGCTATGGATGATTCTCTTTGGGACATTGACCCTGATCAGTCTGTACCAAGTCATTAAGCCACCTCAGGCGACCCGAGAGGGAGGCAGTTTTGGACTGGCTTTCTTAAGCGTGCCACTGTATGCCTATATGGCCATCAGTACTGGGTTTAACTTTGTCTTCTTGATGGATTACCCGATGGGTCAGGGTATCTATCTGGGGCAACTGGTTGAATTCTCGAGCATCTTCCTGAATCTGGCCTTATTTATCTGGGCCGGTATGTTGCTGAAACAAACCCGTGTCGTAGACATGTTCCTGAATATCCTGCGTCCATGGAATCTGGCACCAGAAACCTTGACCTGGTTAATCCTGCTGGCAGCTGCACTACCAACCGCTTATACCGGTGCATCCGGGATTTTCGTGATTGCTGCAGGTGCGATCATTTATAAGGAAGTCTGGAATGCCGGTGGTCGCCGTCAGTTTGCCTTGGCAGCAACAGCGATGTCCGGTTCACTCGGTGTGGTGCTTCGTCCATGTCTACTGATTGTTGTGGTTGCTTCACTGAACAAGGAAGTGACGACAGATATGCTGTATCACTACGGTGTCTATGTCTTCCTGCTCAGTTCAACATTGTTCCTGATCATTTCGCTATTCTTTGCTGAAAGCAAGTTCCGTATTGCTGCACCTGGTCTGGCTTCACCACAGTCTGCACGTGCCTTTGTAAATGTGATTCCTTATATTGTGATTTTCATCCTGATCTGGCTGTTCTACAAATATGCTTTATCTACAGATCTGAATGAATTTACTGCACCTGTCATGATGCCAGTCATTCTGTTGATGATCGTGCTATTTGATAAGTTACGTCATGAGCCTGCACCATTACCACCAGTAGGGCATTGGGATGAAACCTTAACCACAACCTTAGGTTCAGGAAATACGCCTGCAATGGCGACTGCGGGTACAGCCATTAATGCTGAATATCGTGAAGCAGACCATGTTGAGCAGCAGGGCGGTGAGCTGGCTGTAGATCATGGTGTAAAACGTTCGACTGCGGTTGAAAGTTTACGTCATGTCGGCTTCTGGAAATCATTACACATTTCGACCAGTGAAACGGTTGGACACATTGGTGCGCTGGTGATTCTGATGGCACTATCTGTCAGTGTGGGCGGCCTGCTGGAACGTATGGAAATTATGGAAGCGTTCCCGACAGATATTAGCAGTACCATTCTGGTGATTTCCATGATTGTTGGCCTGATGGTGTTCGTTGGCATGATTATGGACCCATTCGGCGCAGTGATCCTGATTTCAGCAACGGTTGCACCAGTCGCCTATCAGTATGGAATTCATCCGGTACATTTCTGGATGATTACCTTGATTGGTTTCGAGTTGGGTTATGTGACACCACCAGTTGCTCTGAACCATCTGTTGGCAAGGCAATCCATTGGTGATGCTGAGGTGGCCGAGGCGGATGCAGAAGTTCGACATAAGTCCTTTTATTACCGTTATGAGCGCTGGATTTTACCGATGATCGTGTTACTGCCAGCGATGCTGATCATTGCCTATGTACCTTATGTATTTAAACTCTTCGGCTGGTATCAGTAATTTAAGCAAATAAAAAAAGCACCTTCGGGTGCTTTTTTTATTGTGGCCTTAACGCAGCCTAAGCTTATTTTGTAAAACAGGACTGCAAAGTAAAATCCCACAAAAAATCAGCCCTAATCCGAGCAGGCTATAGAGATCCGGAACTTCCTGCCAGAATAAATAGCCCCATAAGCCAGCGAAGAAAATCGCAATATAGTTCACTGGTCCAATCTGACCAGCAGGTGCCAGTTTATAAGCATTGGATAGAAATAACTGGCTGGTATTTGCCAATAAACCGGCTGCAATTAAATAACCGAGTTCAGTCAGGGTATAAGGACGCCAATGCCAGAACATTGGAATCATGGAAATCAGGGTGCCGATCAGACAGAAATAAAACACAATTCGTTCTGGTGGTTCAGTTTGGGTCAATGCGCGAACCGTGACAAAAGCCATAGCAGCCAAGAAGCTGGCACTCAAGCCAATCACGGACATCAGGTTAAATAAACCGGAATCAGGCTTAGCCACGCACAACACGCCAATAAAACCGATCGCAGCAGCCAGTAACATGCTTTGAGTGACTTTTTCTTTTAGAAACAGCCAAGCAATCAGCGGAATAAAAATTGGTGAGGAATAGGTAAAGACCATGGCATTGGAGAGCTTTAAATGTGCAATGGCATAGAAAAATCCATACATCGCCGTCAGACCTGCGACAGAACGCCAGGTGTGCATCCAGAGTTTTTCAGTTTTAAAAAAGTTAATGCCTTTATTGAAGATTAAAGGAAGAAAAATAAACAGGCCGACAAAATTCCGGAAAAATACCACAGTGGCATTATCAACGGTGTGTGAGGCGAAGCGGATACAGACGCCCATGACTGAAAACAAAAAAGCGGAACAGGTCAGAAAGACAATTGCCTTAACCAGATGCGAGGGAGAGGCTACACTCATGAGGGAACTTAGCTAGAAAATCTGTGGATATTCTAGCTGAAAATCCCTAACTCATTCTGACTATTGTGCCAGTTGTGCTTCGAGTAACTTGATTTGTTCCTCTTTGAGTTTAATCAGCTCATCTGCATCACTATGCTGTTGCTTCAGGCTTTTTTCCTGCTCATTGAGCTGTTGCTGAATATCTTCCAGTTTGGCAATTTCTTCTTTCGCCAAAGTGGCATTCTCAGTAACTTCTTCTCTTATAATAGAGACATCGACCAGAACATTTTCAGAAGTAGGCACAATTTCTTCCGGTTCAGGTTCTGCTTTAGGTGCGGCTTGTGTCACCGGTGCATGCATCAAGTCACCCTGATGTGCCGGTAATGTTTCATTTTGCGTGAGAAAAAACTGTGTAATTATTAAAACAGCAATAATCACAACAATTAATCCACTCACTATTCCCCATAAAAGTTTAGGATTTTGTCGATGATCTAGAGTCATTTAGGTTCCCGAAATTATTCTTTTGGCTGACGGGGTTTAAACTGAATCACACCAATTTCATCCGGAACGGCTGGTGACTCAGGTTCCTCGATATGGGTAGGACGGTTTTCTTCATACCCACATTCGATACATTCAATCCATTCAGCTTCACCAGAGGTCAGCATAACGATCCGATCCAACGCCTGACATTTAGGACATTTTGCGCCTGCAATGAAACGACGTTTGATAGCCATCATACTCACCCTGTGATTTACTTAAAAACGTAGTTTAAGCGTTTTTAGAGCGGTTCGTCCAACCTTGATGACGTAACAAAGCATCTATTTTTGGCTCGCGTCCGCGGAAATTGATAAATGCGTCAAGTGCTGTATCTTTTCCGCCAACTGCTAGAATTTTTTGTCTAAACTGCTTTCCAGTTTCAGTATTAAAAATTCCTTCTTCTTCGAAGCGATCGAAGGCATCACTGGCCAAAACTTCTGCCCATTTATAAGAATAATAGCCCGCTGCATATCCACCCGCGAAGATATGACTGAAGCTGTGCTGGAACCGGTTATATGCTGTAGTAGGTAAAACAGCGTATTTTTCACGAATCTCGTTCAAGGTTGCCTGAATCTGTTCAGCATTCAATGCCGGATTGGCACGGTGAATGGTTAAGTCAAATAAAGCAAATTCCAGCTGACGCAAAGTTTGCATACCGGACTGGAAGAAACGGGCATCCAGTAAGGCTTTTAACAAGTCAGCAGGTAAGACTTCTTTGGTTTCGATATGTTCGCTGAGCAGGTTTAAACTGTCCTGATCCCAAGCCCAGAATTCCATAAACTGGCTTGGTAGTTCGACAGCATCCCAATCCACGCCATGTGTACCAGCCACGGCAATATTGTCCACTTCTGTCAGCATATGATGCAGACCATGACCAAACTCATGGAACAGAGTAATCACTTCATCATGAGTCAGTAGTGCAGGACGGTTACCGACTGGTGGAGTAAAGTTTGCCACCATATAGCAGATCGGTTTTTGCAGTCCTTCAGCAATTTGCATGCGTGAACGGAATCCACTCATCCAGGCACCGCCACGTTTACCCTGACGTGCATAGAGGTCAAAATAGAAACCGCCAATCACTTCGCCCTGATCTTCCAGTTCAAAATAACGCGCATCTGGATGCCAAACTGGCGCTTCACGTTCAACCACCTGAATGTCATATAAACGTTTCAGGATACTGAACAGGCCTTGCAGAATTTTTGGAGCCGGGAAATAGGGTTTTAGCGATTCCTGAGACAGATTAAACTGCTGCATTTTCAGCTTTTCAGAATAGTAACTGCTGTCCCAGGGCTTTAATTCAGTAATACCATCTTCAGCAGCAATGGCTATCAGTTCAGCCACTTCCTGTTTAGCAGGCGCACGGGCATGTTCCGCCAGATCACGCAGGAATTCATCAACAGCTTCGACATTTGGCGCCATTTTGCTGGCCAGTGAATATTCGGCATAGTTATTAAAGCCTAATAGTGCTGCCATTTCCTGACGTAATTTCAGGATTTCTTCCATGATGGCTGTATTGTCAAATTCAGTCTGTTCGGACTGATCTGACGCGCGTGTGGTATAGGCTTTATAGAGTTCTTCACGCAGGCCACGATCTTCGGCATGAGTCATAATTGCCAGATAAGACGGGAAATCTAAAGTGGCAACCGGCTGATCCAGTTCACGTTGCTGGCCATACTGTTTTAAGAGTTCAATATTGCTTTCAGACAGGCCCGCTAATTCTTCTTCCTTAAGCGGTCTGAAATAAGCTTGAGTTGCATCCAGTACATGATTGGAGAAATCTGAGGAAAGTTGTGACAAACGTGCAGAAATTTCTGCATAGCGTTTTTTGGCTTCACCCTCTAGAGCCACACCTGACAATTTAAAGTCACGTAGCGCCAGTTTAATTGCACTTTGCTGAGCTTCCGGCAGTTCATTGAAGACCGGTGCATCCTGTACATGCTGATAGGTTTGATATAGCGCCGTATGCTGGCCCAACTGGGTATAGTAATCACTTAGACCCGGTAATAATGCCTGATAGACATCACGGGTTTCACTATTATTCATGACTGCGTTGAGATGCGACAAAACACCCCAGGACTCGCTCATATTATTTTCTAGCGTGTCGACCTGTTTCAGAACAGCAAGTTGTTCCTGGACAGTATCA
This sequence comes from Acinetobacter sp. YH16038, assembly GCF_013417275.1. Taxonomy (NCBI): domain Bacteria; kingdom Pseudomonadati; phylum Pseudomonadota; class Gammaproteobacteria; order Moraxellales; family Moraxellaceae; genus Acinetobacter; species Acinetobacter sp. YH16038. Next base: position 41,344 of record NZ_VPEG01000020.1, read on the forward strand.
GGTGTCTGGTTCAGTTCATTTAGAAATTGCAAACCTTGCTGAATGCAGTTTTCAATTTTTTGTTTAAGATCTGCCAGCGTAATCTGATCGAATTGTGGAACGGGTAAAGTTGCTTTTTCTAATGTCATGTCGTTTCTGCCGAAGTCATTTCCTGTGTTAAATCTAGATGTAGGGCTTATTGGCAGGGAAATCAAGCATACGACGGTATTATTTATTCGACTTCAGACTGGATCCTGATCTCTTCAATCTCATGCACAATGCTGCCTAAATTACTTGTTGTAAGCTTAAGCTGTAGTTCAACGGGTTTATTTTGATAAAGCAGAAACTCAGAAGCAGATAACTCCATAACCGGTAAATGTCTATATTCTGTGTCAAAGGCATAAGAGATATGATTTCGAACACCTTTGAATTTCCCAGCCTGAGTAGTAATCGAAATACTGTTAGTTTCGCCTGTCAGCTTCGTATAAAGATAGGGTGGATAGGTGGTCAGATTAATCCAAAGTGCTGAGATCATGACCGAAGGAAAGATAAAAAGACTATAAAATTTGGGGCACTTTCTGAAATTACGCCAATGATAAGGTGGAAACCATAAACCATGCTGTTTGAGTCTTATAAAATACAGCAATATTCCAATACATATGACACAGCTTATAATCAATGCAAAATAATTCGTAAGTGGCGTTGCTACAAAATTAAAATACTTGAGTGCAATAAAGTCACTGAGGATCAAAATCGTAAAAATTAGAATCGCATAGATATGTAAATGCTGTTTATTATTTGATGCAATAAGCATGATATTTTTTTAGTCGTTATTTAACTGAATTATAAAATAAAAAGAGCGCCGTAGCGCTCTTTTTATGATCATCAGAAATTATTCAGTCTTGGCTTTTGCATTCGACTTTTTCTTTTTGATCTTGGCTTTTTTCTTTACTTTATCTTTAGCCTTTGCTTCAGACTTTCCTGCAGATTTTTTAGCAGGCTTTTTGCTGTAGGAACTGGGCTTGGATTTGTCTTTTTTGCGTCGTATGGGCTGTTCTCCATCATCACTGGGCTGGGCTTTTTGCGCACGCTCATGATTATTGAAGACTTCCTCTTTTGCTTCCGGACGTGGTGCAGGTTTTTTTTCTGCGACACGTGGAGCACGGGCGCGAATTGGACGACCCGCATGAGTCAGTTGCTGGATCAATTCAAAGTCAATTTTGCGTTCTTCCAGATTGACTCCAGCGACCTTGATCTTGACTTCATCACCCAGACCAAAGATCTGGCCACGGTTCTGACCGACCAGACTCTGGCTGCTTTGATCAAAGACAAAGAAGTCATCGCCCAACTGGCTAACATGCACCATACCATCGACATAGAGATCTTTCAGCGTGACAAACAAACCAAATTCAGCCGTGGCACTGATAATGCCGACAAACTCTTCACCTAAATGCTGCTGCATATAGTGACATTTCAGCCAGGTCGTTACAGAGCGGGAGGCTTCATCAGCACGGCGTTCTGTTGCTGAGAAATGCTCACCGGCATCATCTAAAGATGCACCTGAAATTGGATACGGCTTTTTATTCAGATGGGCTTTGATGGCACGATGTAATAACAGATCCGGATAACGGCGAATTGGAGAAGTGAAGTGTGTATATGCTTCATAGGCCAGACCAAAGTGACCGGCATTGTCGGCACCGTAATAGGCCTGCATCATAGAGCGTAATAACACGGCATGAATACTTGGTGCATCAATCCGGTCTTTGGTCGCTTCAATGACTGCCTGATAATCGGCCTGGGTTGGCTGTTCCGGGAATGGCAGACCCAGCAGTTTCACGAAATCACGAACTTTCTGGATACGTGAGAACTCCGGTGGTTGATGCACCCGGTACAGCATCGGTATTTCATTTTTCAATGCATATTCAGCTGCTGCAACGTTGGCTAGCAACATACATTCTTCAATCAGCTTATGCGCGTCATTGCGGGTACGTGGCAGAATCTCATTGATACCGCCCAGCTCATCGAAAGTCATATAGGTTTCAATGGTTTCGAATTCCATTGCATTACGTTCAGCACGTAAGCCTTTTAAAATTTGATACAACTGGAACAGGGTATTTAGTGATTTACGTACGCTACGATCTTCAGTGATTGCTGTACTGTCACCTTCAAAATACTTCGCGACCTGATCATAGGTCAGACGTGCCTTGGAATGCATGACTGAAGGATAGAATTCATACCCGGTCACTCGGCCAGCACGTGACAGTTTCAGGTCGCAAACCATGCACAGACGGTCGACATTCGGATTTAAAGAACACAGTCCATTAGAGAGTGCTTCAGGCAACATTGGTAAAACGAAGTGCGGGAAATACACGGAGGTTCCACGTTCTTGCGCTTCATCATCCAGTGGTTTGCCTGGACGTACATAATGACTCACGTCAGCAATCGCCACGACGACACGATAACCACCGCCCGGACGTTTTTCTGCATAGACCGCATCATCAAAGTCACGTGCATCTTCCCCGTCAATGGTGACAAGCGCTAAATCACGTAGATCGACACGGCCGTCACGGTCTTTGGCAGAAGGTTCTTTAAAACTTTCCGCTTCTTTCAACACTTCTTCAGGAAATTCATATGGCAGGCCATATTCCAGAATCGTCTGTGGAATGATGATTTCGGTATCGGCTTTGTCTGCCATCGACTGCACAATATGGCCAGTCGCAAATTCTTCTTTGGTTGGGTAGGTATCAATTGCCACGCGGATTGAATCGCCGACTTTGACCTGGGCATGCTCGATCAGCTCTTTTTCTAGAGTAATTGGCTGATGTGCATTTGGATTGGCTGGCTGAACAAAGTATTCGCCTTCATATTCAGACACTTTCCCGATGATCTGTTTGACACGATGCTGCAAGACTTCGGTAATAAAGCCCCAGGCCTTACCTTTGCGATCTACTGAGGTCTGACGGACTTTAACACGGTCACCATTAAAGACCTGACGCAATTCACGCTCAGGTAAGAGCAGGTCATCTTCACCTGAAATATTGGCTGTGCCGCTTCCCTTGGAGTTGATATACACCGTTGCTTCATGCTCAGGCTGTTCCGCCGCGATCTGGAACTTGTAACCGTCTTTCATCAATTGCCCGTCACGTACCATCGCAATCAGACGATGGCTCAGGGCATCAATACTTTTTTGATCGGCAATTTCAAAATATTCCACCAGGTCAGCATGGGACAGGGCAGTTTTTTCTTCTATAGTTTCGAGAATCAGAGTACGGCTTGGAATAGGGTTGTCATAACGTTCGGCTTCAGCTTTTGCTTCAGGATCGACCCAATTTTTCATCATATCTTTAAAGTGTCCTTGGAGATAGGTTTAGCATAAGTCATGTCAGTGCAGACTGCACGTAAATGATTGCAATAATCTGTTTAAGTTTTCGATTTTTGGCTAATTTTAGATAACTGGAAATTTATCGGGTTTTTTCAGGACTTAAATGACTAAAAACAGGGAAATTGTTTAAAAAGTATTTAAACGAGCAAAAATATGCAGTTTTTTTTCAAGCTGTGCTTGCAGTGCTATGCCGAAATTTGTATTATGGCGGCACGTTACGGTGAGATGGGTGAGTGGCTGAAACCACGTCCCTGCTAAGGACGCATACGGGCAACTGTATCGAGGGTTCGAATCCCTCTCTCACCGCCACTTTACTTATGTCGCGCTCATAGCTCAGCTGGATAGAGCACTTGGCTACGAACTAAGGGGTCGGGAGTTCGAATCTCTCTGAGCGCACCAATAAGTAAACCGGAAAATAACGCAGTCTAATAAAGACGACACAAGTTACGCGCTCATAGCTCAGCTGGATAGAGCACTTGGCTACGAACTAAGGGGTCGGGAGTTCGAATCTCTCTGAGCGCACCAACTTGAACAATGAACCGCACATGTTGCGGTTTTTTTGTGCCTAAAATTTACAGAATCCGCCTGAATCACATGCTAAAAATAAATCCTAGATGACTCAATAAAAATAAGGGCAGTGTGATGAGAAAAATTATTGTCCAGGAATTTCTGACTCTAGACGGTGTAATGCAGGCACCCGGCGGCCCGGAAGAAGATACATCTGGTGGCTTTCAATATGGTGGCTGGATGGCGTCGTATTTTAGTACTGAACCCGATTCAGTATTTGATCGCATCATGCAAAAGTGGATGCAGTCCACCGATATTCTGATTGGTAAGAATACCTTTCAGATTTTTGAACCTTACTGGCCGAAGCATGCTGAAGACTGGCCAGGAATTAATGAAGTGAATAAATATGTGCTATCTACCAGTCTAGAGCGCTCGGACTGGCAAAATACGATCTTTCTAAAAAGTATCGATGAGATCATTAACCTGAAGGCTTCAGGAGAGGGGGATATTCGGGTGTATGGCAGTGCCGCAGTGGCACAGGCGCTTTTTAAGCATGATCTTGTAGATGAACTCTATTTAATGACCTTTCCTGTGATATTGGGCAGAGGAAAACGTCTATTTGCTGGAGACTCTATGCCAGCAGCATTTGCACTGACAGATCATCAAGTGACTTCAAATGGCGTGGTATTGAGCTGTTATCAGCGGGCAGGCAAGGTTAAAACTGGCCTGGTTGGAGAATAGCTCTATTAGGCTGTGAGCAAATGAATATGAGGTAACTGAAAGATTAATTTAGCTAATCCTGAAATCTCGCCAAGTCTGGGTTATTGTTTTTAACTCTAAATCCGCAGGAATTTTCATCAAAAAAACTGAAATATTGCAGTATCGTTTAATTACTGTACATTCGGTTATGATTTTATTAAAAAACACTTAACAAGTGCTGAAAACTCTATATAATGCACCCCATCAAGACGTCGCGCTCATAGCTCAGCTGGATAGAGCACTTGGCTACGAACTAAGGGGTCGGGAGTTCGAATCTCTCTGAGCGCACCAATCTTGATAAAGAATTCTGAAAAAACCGCACATTGATGCGGTTTTTTTACGTCTTCAGTTTTTTAATTTTTCATATAAAAAACCAATAATTAGAAATAAACTTAAGATTTTAATTTTTGCTGTACTTTTAAGGCATAGACGGTATTGCCACCAACTGCCGGCAACATGTCATGATAGGGAAGGCTGCGCATGGCTTTCAGTAAAAAAGGCGCCTGATCATGAATTTTCATGGAACTGGTGATTTGGAATAGCGTTCCCTGAGATTGCGGCAAAAGCTTCATTCCACCCCGTACAAATTTTAAATCTCCGCCATTAGCATAGAATTGGTTTTGTAAGGTATTTGGCTGTTCAAAACGCATTTTAAAATTAAAGGGAATCTGAATGACGCCTAAGCCGACTGATACCTTGTAGTTGGCATCAATACTTTGCGGGTTGACTGGGTTCAGTTCCACTTTTTTGATTTGTCGCGGAAAGAGTTTTTGGCTGGCCTGAGCCGATAACCAAGGCTGCAGCTTCTCAGTTGGATGTGAGAAATATTGATAGGTAGTACTGAATCTTAGATTTTCTGAACCTTTACCGGCCTTGACCTGATAATTGGGCAAAATAAAGCTGACAGGTTGTCCTGATTTTTGACTAAGCTGGGCAATTTTCTGAGTTTGCTGATTGCTGAGCTGAACTTGGGGTATTGCCGTATTTAAAATTGTAGCAGCAGGATATTTAAAACGCTGTTGTAAAGCTTCAAGCAGAAAGGCATTGGTGCCAGCAGGAATGCCGAGTTTGGCTTCCGGCAGGGCATTTAGAATCTTGCTAAATAGAAAACCTTGCGGCTGGTTCAGATCGCCCCATTGCGTCACCGTCACTAAGGTTTTATTGGGACCTAGTGCAAACCATTCCAGCTTTCCGGCCCCATAGGGAATTGGTGCATCTAAAATCAGTGTGCTGATACTGTTATTTTCCAGATGATGCTGCATCACTACAGTTTCTTTAAAGTTTAAGACTGGGATTGGAGTGGGAATATGCACCTGATATTTGACTTGTTGAATGCTACCTTGCTGTTCAATCACCTTGGCGGATTTTAGGGTCGGAAACAGGCCGACATAATTCGGATAATGTTGCAGTAATTTTTCGACTTGTGCTTCGGATGCAGGCAAGACTACAGCCGCACTATAAAACTGGGATTTGCTGCTAGAAGCCGTTTTAAAAGTCGGTAGATGGGTTTTGCCGGCGGGATGCGCATAAATCAGGATACGCTCGCCAGTGAGTTCAGCCAGTTGCTGAGAATTGCCCTGAAATACATCAAGACTACTTGGCAGATTAGGAGTCCATGGTGTTATTTTTGCGAAAGCTGGTGAGATTGCAAATAAGGTACTACTCATCAGCAAATAGGGGATCAATCCTTTCATCCAATATCCTATTGTGTGTTTTTTGTTTTAATCATGATTTATTTAAAACTAAATTCAGTTATTTCCAAAGCAAAGTTATGTAATTGATAGCATAAGCCATGAGTTTTAAGCATATTTTGATATAGTATGGATCAGGATTTTATATTTTTGATGTGATGCTATGACTGAGTCAGCACCAACTTTATCCACCCGTTATTATCTTACTTTAGAAGAATCTCAGGATGGATTTGCCCTGGCCACTTTTGGCAAAAAACAGATTTCACGGTTTCTGACGCCTTTGGTTAGCATCGGAATTATTATCTGGGGCTTTTCAATGGGCCTGAATGGGGTTGGCCGTTATTATGTGGCATTGGGTGCCTTCTTCCTGATTTTACAGGGCATCATGCGCTACTGGTTCCTGCCGATGATGTTTAAGCGCCAGTTTGTAAAATATCAGTTTGGAAAAAGTGAACAGGGCATTGACCTGTTTCAGGACTATGCAGAAATTTTCAATAACGGACGTAGCAAGGTCGTGCATTATAATGAAGTACAAAGTTTTGCTATCGGCAAGCTGACCTATATGCTGGAACTGAAAAACCGTACAGTGGTGATTGTGCCAAAACGTGCCTTTAAAGATGGTACTGAGCAAAGCATTTTCGAAAATACCTTCAAGAAATAAGACAGATCAAGAACAGGAAAGAGATCATGAGTACACGCCCATCAAAAATTGTTTGTGTCGGTCGCAGTTATGCTGACCATGCCAAAGAGCTTGGAAATGCGGTACCTGATCGTCCTGTGTTGTTTATCAAGCCACCGAGTGCTTTGACTGCACTGGATGCTGGTATTGAATGGAATCCGGACTGGGGTAACTGTCATTATGAGTGTGAACTAAGTTTGCGTATTGACCGTACCTTAAGCAAGGAAAATGATCCTGCCAAAGTTTTGCAGGCAATTGGTGCTGTGACTTTAGGTCTGGATCTGACCTTGCGTGATCTACAAGATGACCTAAAGAAAAAAGGTCAACCTTGGGAACGGGCCAAAGCTTTTGACGGTTCTTGTGTACTTGCAGACTGGATACCGGTAGCCGATGTCATTACTGACTGGAAAGATGTGCATTATACGCTGGAGATCAATGATGAGCGGCGTCAAAAAGGCGATACAGCTTTATTGATTTTTGATATTGCAACTTTATTGGCAGACATTAGTCAGGTATTTACACTGGAAGCAGGTGATGTGGTCATGACCGGTACACCAGCAGGAGTGGCAGCCTTACAATCGGGTGATCAGTTGAAAATGACCCTAAAAGGCCAAAATCAGGATTATGTCTGGACGACATTTGTAAAGTAAGACCGGATTTTTGAGATCAAGGAGCCGAAGGGCTCCTTTATTTTGTTTAGAAAAGTGTAATGAGCAAGGGATGATTTATCAGACTGATCAGGCACGGTTGCCATTCAGTTTCTAGATATAAATTGGATAGCGTCTAAATCGTTTTTTATGCATCACTCTTTTTGCCTGAATCCCCCCAGCGTATGTCTATTTTGATGTTATATCTTCTACTTCTAACAGTTTTAGTATGTAGCGGCTCCAATCAAGAACGGGAATATATTTGAATCATCGTCAGGCACTAGATGTCAAAGCATCTGCCATCATGTTTGTACTGTGTATGTTGTGGGGTTTGCAGCAGGTCGTACTGAAGTGGGCGGCCAGTGATATTTCTGCCCTGATGCAAATTGCATTACGTTCAGCCTTATCTGCACTTATGGTTTATCCTTTAATTCAGCAGAGTGTACGCCGTCAGCTTTGGAATGCACGATACTTGTCTGCGGGTTTACTGGTGGGTGTGCTGTTTGCCGCTGAATTTTATCTGGTGGGTGAGGCGCTGCGTTATACCTCAGCTTCGCATACCATTGTCTTGCTCTATACTGCACCAATTTTTGTGGCTTTGGGCTTGCACTGGAAATTGCCGGCGGAACATTTGTCTCATGTGCAATGGGGAGGAATTTTTCTTGCCTTTAGTGGTATTGTGGTGAGTTTCCTGCTGCGCCCGCAGACAGGATCTGCTTTACAATCTCATGCCTTATGGGGAGATTTTCTGGCGCTACTGGCGGGCGTGTTCTGGGCAGCCACGACCGTGAGTGTACGTTTGAGCTCGCTGGCTGAAGCGCCTGCAACCCAGACCTTATTCTATCAATTGCTGATCGCTGGCATGGTATTGTTACCTTTGTCCTTTTTGACTGGGCAAGCCAGTATCCAATGGACAACTTTGTCTATTTCTAGCCTGATTTTTCATACGGTGGTGATTTCCTTCGCCAGTTATCTGATCTGGTTCTGGATGCTAAAACATTATCTGGCTTCACGATTAGGGGTATTTTCCTTTTTAACACCAGTATTTGGCATGCTGTTTGGCGTGTTAATTCTAAATGAGCATATCGAGATCAATTTCATTGTTGGGACCTGTATGGTGATGCTGGGCGTGATTCTGGTGAGTTTACAGGGATGGTTAAACAAGCCTGTGCCTCAGATCAAGACTCAAACCTCTATATAAAAATCCGGTCAATAAAAATAACGACACCTGGTTTTTTGGATTATAGCTTTAATGACAGCAAGGATGATTATCTGCTGACAATTGATCCAATTCATTTAAAAAAATCCTCTCAAAAGAGAGGATTGAATTTATTTACTGTGGAACAGTTCTGATAATGGAAAACTGAGCTTTTCTTCCAGAAACTGATCAGTTTCATTCAGTTTAGGTGAGAACTTTTGCATCCAGAGATCATCAGTATGCACATCAGTCAGATGCTGTTTGCGCGGCAATGGATAAGGAAGCTGTAGATAAAAATTCCAGAAGCTGACCTGATCCAGATCGCGTACCAGCACATATTCATTGTCATCTGTACGTTTAATCAGATTCTGTTTTTCAAACATGCTGACATAGCTAGGCCAGCGTCCAATTTCATCCCGTCCCAAAACTTCTAGTGCCTGGGCTTCACTGACACTTTCACCAGTTTTCTGCTTTTTATAAAACAGTTCTAATAGATCCAGCAACATGACGATTGGATGGCGCTTATTGTCCTGTCCAGATTCGAATGCAGTCAGGGCATAGCTGATTTCCACGCCCAGCAATACAATAATCCAGGACAGATAAATCCAGAGCAGGAAAATAGGGACAGCTGCGAAAGCTCCGTAAACAATTTCATAACTGGTAAAGTTTGACATCAAAAAGCCGAACAGGTTTTTCAGAAGTTCGAAGACGATGGCACTAAACAGACCGGCAATAAAAGCTGATTTGAGCGGTACACTCCGATTGGGAATAGTCCAGTTCAGAATAAAAAAGCCAAGCACGGTCAGAGAAAAAGATATTACCCAGAGAATAAAGGCACCATCCAGTTCATAACCGGCAAAGTTATTACTGAGAATATTCATGGAGGCCAAAGTAGAAGAAATCACAAAGGCGCTGCCCAGCAAAATTGGACCAAGTGAAATTATGGTCCAGTAACGCATAAAACCGATAATGCCACCGCGGGTTTCAGTCACACGCCAGATCCGGTTAAAGACCGTTTCGATACTACTGAGCATCAGTACTGTTGTGATAAATAAGAAAAGAATACCGATAATAGTTAAATTGCTGGACTTCTCCGTGAAGGCATTGAGGGCTTTATCGAAAGCGATCGTTGTTTTAGGTAAAAAGTTACTATAGATCAGCTGTTGGAGCTGTTGTCGTGCCGGTTCCAATGCTCTGATTGAAGAGATAATGACCAGAAACACGGTCAGCATCGGAACTACAGCAAACAGGGTAGTATAGGTCAGTGAACCAGCCTGCTCACGACATCGGTCAGCCTCGAAACGCCGTAGTACAAATAAAATAAATTGAAACCAGTGTTTTTCATAAAAAGGTAACTTCTTTAAATATTCAACGATCATGCGCTTTCAATCTCAATTTTTTTATTCATCATGAATTTTCATTCTTCAGCTTACCCAAAAAAGTTGCGAAATACCGTATAGTTTTATTTTTTTAAGTAATGAATAAGAACTTTATGCAACCTTATGTCCTTGTTTTATATTACAGCAAATATGGCTCAACCAAAGAAATGGCGCATCTGATTGCGAATGGTGTTGAAGCAGCAGGAATGGCTGTAAAAATTCGTACTGTTCCAAATATTGCGACCGTAGTGAAAGAAGCAGAGCCGAGTATTCCGGCAGAAGGTGATATCTACTGTACTTTAGATGATCTTGCCCAGTGTGCTGCTTTGGCATTAGGTTCACCCACCCGTTTTGGGAATATGGCTTCAGAAATGAAATACTTTTGGGATCAGACCACCAGTTTATGGCTGAATGGTGCTTTGCATGGCAAGCCAGCCTGTGTTTTTACCGCGTCAGGCTCAATGCATGGCGGACAGGAAAGTACTTTACTGACGATGCTACCGCCATTGTTTCATCACGGTATGATGATCATGGGATTAAGCAATGCGACACCAGCTTTGTCTAATACTAAAAGTGGTGGTACGCCTTATGGCGCAAGTCATGTGAGTGGCCCACGACATGACCAAGGCTTAAGCCAGGATGAGAAAATTTTGTGTGAAGTACAGGGTAAACGTCTGGCCGAGGTTGCTTTAAAACTCTATCAGGCTTAAGAAATTAATTAAAAAAGGAAATGAAGAATCAGCTTCATTTCCTTGATTTTATTAATCTTCTTTTTGATCTTTTTGATCTTTTTGATCTTTTTGATCTTTTTGATCTTTTTGATCTTTTTGATCTTTTTGATCTTTTTGATCTTTTTGATCTTTTTGACTGAATCTGTGTTTGCAATTCAGACACTGATAATCCAGAAACAGATTGCGATCTACAGAAACACCTGCTTTTTTACCTAAGAAGTTTCCGACCACGCCCCCAGTAATGCCTACGCTGATTGCGCCTACGAAGGTTCCCACCGTGCCGCCTACAATTACCCCTAAAGGACCTGCGACTGTACCAATGGCAGCGCCAATTGAAGCGCCAGAGGCTGCGCCACCCACTGTACCGGCCGTGGCGCCGGCTGAGGTCATTAAAATACCACCAATTTTTTTCAGATTCTTTTCGTGATCGCGTAGCTCAATTTCCGTTGAACCACATTTAGGACATTGCATAGGATTTTCCATCAGCGATTAGTATTTATTCATTTTAAGCAAATGTGTGATATGGAACCTTACTTAGACAAGTAATTATTCAGCACATCCGGCTCAACAGTATGTAGGTTCTGAATATTGAAGTCAGGAACATTTCATACCAATTTGATTCTAGTGGAATTTTATTCAGAGAAGTTTAGCTGAGTTGTAAATACATGCATTTTCCACTAAGAAACCGGTGAAACTGGTACAAGGACCTCCTATTACCGATATTTTTACCCCTTTTGATATGGCTTTATCCTGTTTAAAAGGGCAATTACGTAATGATGTCAGCTTCTCTGTGGGTGCGATTCTGGATCAAACCGGTAAAGATGTGGTGACCAATGGAGGTAGTGGGAAAATGGTCACTCAAGGCGCTGGAGATATGGTGCAGTCTGCTTTATTTCAGGCGGGAGTCAACTTAATGAACCGACGTGATCCCCGAATTATTGAAAGTGAAGCCAAGTGGGGGATTCGGGATCCAAGACAGATTCAGGCCTCTGATTATTATGTGACTGGCAGTATTAACAGTCTGGATTTTATTCCGGGGGGTGGATTTGATATGCAGATTGCGGGTGTTGGCCCGAACTACAGTCAAACCCGTATTATGGTTGGTCTGGATTTATCTCTTACCGATACACGTACGAGTAAAGTCGTTGCGAATGTATCGCTGCAAAAGCAGATTGCTGCACAGGATTATGGTGTCAGTGCCGGGCGGTTTACTGGACGTACCTTGTTAAATGTTCAAATCGGTAAAGGAGAACGTGAGGCGACTAATTTTGCTTTACGGCAAATGTTGAATCTGGCCACTTTTGAATTACTCAGTCAGGTTGTCCCACCTCCAGTCTTTGCAGGTTGTCGTGCACAAATACCACCTGAATATGGTCAGCTCAATCTGACACGAAGTTCTGTGGCTTTGCATAAGTACAAAAAAAGTCAGGAGCAAAATAGTATAGCGTCCAGTACTGCTGTTCAGGAGTCAGCTGCAACAGAATCTTCTTCATCCAATGAAAAAAATAAATCGACCAATTCACCGAGTAAGGATACGAAGCCACCTAAAAACAAAGAATCCGAAGTGATTCAGAATCCTGAAGCAGATCCTGAAATGAGTAAACAAGATTTAATTAAATATATCAGTAAGAAAAAAGCTTCGTCTTCTTCAGGTGTAATAAAGAACAAAAAAGATTCGCAAGAAATGAATTCTAAAGAAAAAGAAGAGGAGAAAGTATCCATGTTGTGGGATGCCAATCCTGAAGTTATAGAAAATTACTGGTCAAGTTCTCAGCGTGATTAATTGACCAGTAAAAATGGGCTCGCTCCCATTATGAGAAAGAAATACTGAGCGAGAAGTATTTCAAAGCTAAAAAAGGAAAAACAACGATGAAAAACACGATCAAAACAATCGCTTTATCCGTCGCTTTCCTGTCTGGTGCAGGTATGGCATATGCTCAAGATGATGAAACACCAACTGAAGTAACCGTAGATACTGGTTTACAAGCGACCCTGGAGTTGATCTCTCAGCAGGTGGAAAATGGTTCTGCCTTGAATCTTGCAGTAAATACAGGTGATGTTGATGCCAGCGTCGATTTACAAGCATTAGGAGAGGTATCAAGAGAAGCACAGGATGCAATTAGTTCAATTGAAGGTACGATTGAAACTACAGCAATTGGCGCCGCGAATACAGGTAGTATTACACTAGAGCAAGGCAGCTTTAATAGCGTGATATCAGACGTATCAGATGAGACATATAACTATGACTTCAGTGAAGTTACCAGTGCAACTAATAACTCAGAAACTGTAGAAGAGCTCTCAGAGGTTGCTGATAGTTCAGACATCTCAGAAGTAGTGAGTACTACACTGGCGACCAACTACAGTGAGCAAATCAATGAAACTTTAAGTAATTATAGTGCAGCAAATATTGCTTACAATGCAGGTACCATTGATGCATCTGTAAGTGCAATTGCAGAAGGAACTCAAACTGCTGTTAACAACAGCATCACAACTACCGCCATTGGTGCTGTCAACAGCGGTAGTATTACTGTGACTGTCAAATAGTTTATTGTTGAAAATAAACCAAGGGTCTAACTATTGGCAGATAGTTAGGCCTCTTATTTTATAATAATATCAGTTTAAATTGTTGTTATTTGTCGGATAATAAATTCTTGAGGCTTTAGTTTTCTTGAAATCTCATAAGAAAAAGTCGGAGTACAACTATTTACGTGCAGTCGAAAATAGATAGTTTTATAGCTATGTTTTAGTTATTCCTAGCTAACAGAAATTAAAAAAATCCAATAAAAAAGAGTGCCGAAGCACCCTTTAAAATATTCATTTGTAAACTTAATCGCGAACAAATTCGACAGTACCATTTGCCAAAGATTTTACACGTGCTAGTGATTCAACGCGGTAACCTTTTTCAAGTAACAAGTCACGGCCTGGCTGGAATGATTTTTCAATCACAATCCCGATCCCTACCACTTCAGCATTCGCCTGATGAATCAAGTCAGCAAGACCCAGTGCTGCCTGACCATTTGCCAGGAAGTCATCAATCACTAAAACCTTGTCAGATGAACTAATGTGTTTATTTGAAATGGCAATCGTGCTTTCAGTCTGTTTGGTAAATGAAAATACTTTAGAACGGTATAAATCATCTTTTAAAGTGAGAGACTGGTATTTACGTGCAAAGATTACTGGAACACCAAGCTCTAAGCCTGCCATGACTGCAGGTGCAATACCGGACGCTTCAATGGTAATAATTTTGGTAATACCAGCATCTTTAAACAGACGCGCAAATTCCTGACCAATTTGCTGCATCATGATTGGATCAATTTGGTGATTTAAGAAAGAATCAACTTTCAAAACTTCTTCAGATAGAACGATACCTTCGGCTAAGATTTTCTGTTCTAGTGCGTGCACGGGAGAATCCTCAAGAGCAGGTGCTTTTTAAAGCAAAAGCGTATTGTAAAAAGCACCCAAAAAAAATCAAGCGAAATTCACCAAAAAACCTTAGTTCGTTTTACCGTTATAGCTGGTCAGCAATAAACCGTAAGAGGTTTTCTTGTCGACATGCGATACTTTGACTGGTAAGTAGTCCAGTTTCGGTGCTAACCAGAAAGTAGTTTCACGGCCTGGTTTGTTGTGTTTAATCACTACTTTAATGGTACTAAATGAACCATATTTGGTGCTCACCGTTTCTGTACCTTGTTTGACGAATTTACGGCCTTCCACTTCTTTGGCATCAGCAATGTAGTAATTCGATTTTAAACCACCATTTTTCAGGTCTTCACGAATCTGCAATTCAGCATTTAGCTCATCCAGTACATCTGCTCTCCAGGCAAAAGAACGTTTTTCATCATCTTTCTTGGTACTGATCGTTTTGCTAGAAGGATTAAAGTTAATACTCATGGTGTTGCTATGCACCAGAATCTTGCTGGTACGGCTGAAACTGCTTGAACCAATCTTGCCATTATTGAAAGTAAAACGGCTGGTTTCAGTCGCTGAAGCAACGCCACCTGCTTTGGCTGCAAAAACATAGGTCCAGTTATTACCAGATTTGCTTAAGGTACGGGTAGCAGAACCCATATTTTTTCCATTGTAGCTAAACTGATAATTGGCTTGGAAAGGCGCCATGGCGAAGGTCTGGGTGGATAAACCAGTAAGTACCATTGCGGTAGTCAAGCCTGCAGTCACACCTAAAGTTTTGAATACAGTTTTCGCCATAAAGAATTGTCCTGTGTAATTTCAGATAAAATTGATCACTTTCCACTTTTTATTATTTGGTCAAAATATGGAAAATGAAGGGAGATTTTCAATAAAAATGTATATTTCATGTAGTTACTGGTGAGTTTGTTTAGTTATTGAATTACACACAGTTTAAGTCGGTTCTTTCTGTTTGATCGGTGTGACTTTATTGTCATCCATGTCGTCTTCGTCCCATTTCTCTTCTTTTTCCTGAGAAAGCTTTCTGAACAGGGCAGCAAGATTCACATTACCGATCACCACCAGTTCAGCTTCGCGAAGTACGGCGTGATTTACATGAACCTTACCAAGCGTCTCAATCACCGAGCGGTTTTTGCCTAACCAGCGATTCAGATCCAGATGCAATAAATCATCTTTTACTTTAATGACACCGAGTTTTTCCAGAATCATGCCAAGAGGGTCCTTATTCAGCACGCGCTGATAGAAAAACAGGGCGAATCGTACCCCCAGTTTATAAAAGACATTTGGGTATTTGGCTTCAATCAACTGGGTATCACTGATCTGTTCAAATACAATGAGCTGCGTATTCTTATTCAGCTCCATTTGCACCAGTTTTAAATCAACCGATAAGGTCACGTTCAGACCTTTATAGTCCAGCGTGGCATAGAGTCGTAACCAGTCATCATGCAGATCGGCATGCAGATCTTTTAGCATGGAAACATTGTCAGTGACAAAACGTTGAAATGTCGCATTCAGGAAAACTTGAGACAAAGGAAATTCGCGTTCATCCTCAATAAATCCTTCCGCCTTTTGATATGCCTGGCGAATTTTATTAGAAATATTGGAAATTAGCGTTTGCATCTTTAAGCGTCCTGGCAACTATATGTTTTAATTCGAAGTGTATCTTGTCGAATTGTATAAAAAATACAAGAGTTTCAGCTTGCAGTTTAGCAAAATAAATAGCACCATTTTTAGGGTTTTAGTTATCTAACGTTGAAGATTTGATGGGTTTGGCATTTTTAAAACAAAAATGCAAAGCCGTTTATTTTTTAATTTTAAAAATGCTGTTTGGGAGATGAACTCAAGTCTGGGTTCGTAGCGATGAGATCAACCATGATATTAATGCCTCTGGTCAAAGCCTGGTGGAAAGATCCAATTTTTAATAGCGCCGTATTTGCAGCTGTTATTTTGCACGTAATTTTTCTCACGCTGGAATTTGGTATGCCACAAGATCAGGAGAGCATGACCAAAGAAATTGCAGTCAGTATTCGTCAAACTGATGAAAAAATTGAGCATGCAGATTTTCTGGCTCAAACTGACCAGCAAGGTTCAGGTAAATTTCGTGAAGCACATCGTATGTCGAGCGATATGCCTGCACCGTTGATGGAGCAAAAGACCGGAGAAGAACAGCAAGAAAGTCCGGACATGTTGCAACAACAGCGCGAATTAAGCTTTGAAGAAAAAGTACTGATGACGACTTTAAGCTGGCAAAAACAGGCGGAAGAAAATCAGCGCAAAAAAATGCAGGAACAGTTACAAAGTCAGTTTCAGGCCAAAGCCGCTATGGTAGCCAGTCTGGAAGCCCAATATCTGCAACGACAACAAAACTTCAGTCGTCAGCAAAAAATTAAAACCGTAGATGGCATCCAGTCCAAACAGGATGTTTCTGCAGCTTATCTGGAAAAATTCCGTCAGAAAGTGGAGTTCTATGGTAACCGCTATTATCCAGACGCTGCCAAACAGCAGAATCTGGCAGGAGAGGTGCGCTTGATGGTGATCTTGAACCAGAACGGCGGAATCCGTGCAATTCGCTTAATTGACAGTTCAGGGCATAATTTGCTAGATGAAGCTGCAAAATCTTCAGTACGCAAGGCAGCACCATTCGGAGCATTTGATGCCAAGATGTCGGATATTTCCGAGCTGAGAATTATTCGAACCTGGCGTTTTGATCCGGCTGAAGCGGAGTTTGAGGTGCGTTAATCTGGGCGCTTCGCCTGTATATAACTACCTTGCTGAGTTCCATCGTCCCAGACCACATTTAAATGGTTTTCATCTATGGCTAGATATTTGGGAAATATCATTAAGTCCTGGTACTTTGGATCTGCTTTTAAGCCAATACACTCTTTATTTTGCCACCATGTTCCTTCGGCAAATTGATCCAGAGCACCATAGGCCAGATACCATTTAAAGGTACCATCTGCTTGTAACAGCAACTCCGAACCTAATTCCATAACTCCGTTTAAATAATAATGGCCTGCCCATGAGCTTTGGTTCTGTTGAAATTTAATTTTTGGGCACATGGGAATTGAGTGGGCATAAAGTGATGAACACAGCCAGGGAGAGAAAATAAGTAATGCAGTCGAGAACAATCTTTTCATTACGTTCTCCTAAAATTTTTGAAGCACAGTTCTTTGTTAAAGTTCATTATGTGCTTATGTATTTCTGGAAGAAATCATGAATGCGTAAGCAGATATTTTTTTAAAACTCTGTATCTAAGAACAGATCAAGAAAAAAATAAATAAGGATCGATGAGTATTTAATTTAAATGTGCATCATAGCGCCGTAAAACTTCACAGACTTCCACGCTGAAATATGTATACCAGCTATTTTTCCCTAGCTCTTGAGCGGCCTGATGTTCAGCATCTGCATGCCAAGCGCGAATATCATGCAAACTGTTCCAGTAAGAAAGTGCAATTTCTTGAGTACCTTCGGTCAAGGCTTCAAAATGTTGGCACTGAAATTGTGAAAGGGCTCTTTCTCTCATTCGCTGGGCTGTTTCAAAATAACACTGATCTAATTCTTTAATTTGCGCTTTGAAAATCACGACATATTTCATGAAGGTTTTTATTTTATTTCTTAAATTGAGCTTATTATGAAGTGAATAAAATGAAAAAAGCGAGCCTTGGCCCGCTTTTTAATTGTTGAATTTTAATCTCTTTCCAGATAGGGATTAGCAATACCCAGTTTGTCCAGAATCTCGATCTCAATGCTTTCCATTTCTTCAGCATCTTCCTCTGAAGTTTCATGGTCATAACCCATCAGATGTAAAGTGCCATGTACCAGCATATGGGTGAAATGGATCAGTGGAGCTTTGTCCTGTTCAGCAGCTTCACGCAGCACTACTGGAATACAAATCACCAGATCACCGATCGGGAAAGCATCCAGAACCTGTGCCATTTCATCTGGAAGTTCGCTTGGAAAAGACAGGACATTGGTCGGTTTATCCTTGCCGCGATATTCCAGATTGAGTTTATGACTTTCGTCATTATCGACACAGGCAATGCCAATTTCACAATCACTTTGGGTACCGATATGGCGCAAAGTGGTTTCTACAACTTTTTTAATATAGGCACGTTTCAGCACCAGTTCTGGTGACTGAAAGTCCTGTTGCAGGGAGAGACTAAGTTTCAACGTGAATCCTTAAAAATTAAATAACAATGCAGCTTTAATGCTGTGCATCAGCCGCAGCATCATTCTCGGCTATCAAGGCTTCCTGACGGGCTTTACGCTCAGCACGAGCCTCAGCGCTTAAACGCTGCTGTTCACTGTCCCAGCCTTCGTAGGCTTCAACAATTTTCTGAACCAGCTGGTGACGCACGACGTCACGAGAATGGAAACGGGTAATATGAATTTCAGGGATTTTATCAATCACACGTAAGGCATGTGCCAGACCAGACTGCTGACCTCGTGGTAAATCCACCTGAGTCACGTCACCAGTAATCACTGCACGTGAACCGAAACCTAAACGGGTCAGGAACATCTTCATCTGTTCAGGTGTAGTGTTCTGGGCTTCGTCCAGAATCACAAAAGAATGATTCAGGGTACGACCACGCATATAGGCAAGCGGTGCAACTTCAATAATCTGACGTTCGATCAGCTTGGCCACTTTTTCGAAACCAAGCATCTCATACAGGGCATCATAAAGGGGACGCAAATACGGATCGATCTTCTGGGTTAAATCCCCCGGCAGGAAGCCAAGTTTTTCACCTGCTTCAACTGCGGGACGAACCAGTAGGATACGCTGGATTTCATTACGCTCCAGCATATCTACAGCGGCTGCAACGGCGAGATAGGTTTTACCGGTACCCGCAGGGCCAATACCAAAGGAAATATCACTTTGCAGAATACGCTGTACATAACGTTTCTGGTTGGCACCGCGAGGATTGATCCGGCCTTTGCGCGTTTGCAGCCAGACATTGTCCAGACCGGTATGTTCCTGTTCTTCCAGGTTCTCCTGGAGTTCACGATCGGTCTGGCTACCTTGAATCATCATATGCAAAGTATCTGCACTGATCTGCTGGCTGTGTTCAGATTCTTCATGAAGACGTTGCAAGAGCATTTCGGCTCTCTCAACGGCATCGATTCCACCATCGATAAAGAAACTTTCACCTCGGTGGGAAATTTTGACGTCTAAACGTTGTTCAATTTGTTTCAAATGACCGTTATAGGCACCTAAGACGGCTTGTAAACGGTCCATCGAAATTCCAGGAAAAGCTACTGTACGTCGAATCGTTGCAGTCAAGAGTGTTCCTTTTAGAAGTGTACGTTATATGCTCTACATTACGCCACGTCAGGCTCAAGATTCAAGAGCTCACCGTAAACTAAATTTAAAGTTTTAATTTCGGTGATTTCGATCTCTGCAAAGCGTCCTACCCACGATGCATCACCAATAAAGGTGACATAACGGGTATTGTCTGCTGTACCCACCAGAACATTCGGATCTTTATCAGAAACTTTCTCAACCAGTACGCGCTGGACTGTACCGAGCATAGCATCTGTTTTACGAATACTGGACTGTTTAATCCACTCCTGAACTTTGGCCAGACGCTCTTTTTTCACCTGTTCAGGTGTTGTATCTTCCAGCTCTGCAGCAGGGGTGCCCGGACGTTTTGAATAAACAAAACTATAAGAGTGATCGAAATCCAGATCCTGAATAAACTGATAGGTTTCTTCGAAGTTCTCATCGGTTTCGCCCGGGAAGCCGATAATAAAGTCTGAAGATAAATGCATGTCTGGACGAACTTTACGTAACTTTTCGATTTTCTCGATATACACATCAATGGTGTGGTTACGTTTCATCGCCTGCAATACATCATTGGAACCGCTTTGTACCGGCAGATGCAGATGCGACACCATCTGTGGCAGGTCACGGTAGCACTGGATCAAATCATCATTGAATTCCAGTGGATGCGAAGTGGTATAACGAATACGGCCGATCCCCGGAATTTCTGCAACCAAACGTAACAGATCGGCAAAAGTACAGATTTTACCGTCAAAGGTCTCACCGCGATAACCATTTACGTTCTGACCGAGCAGGGAAATTTCACGCACACCTTTTTCTGCTAAGCCAGCAATTTCAGCCAGAACGTCATCCAGCGGGCGAGATACTTCTTCGCCACGTGTATATGGAACTACACAGAATGAACAGTATTTTGAGCAGCCTTCCATGATCGAAACAAAGGCCTTATAACCTTCAACACGCGGTTCAGGCAGGAAGTCAAATTTTTCGATGTCCGGGAACGAAATATCGACCAGTTTAATTTTTTCTTTTTTCGGTTTTTCGACCTGCTCAAAATGCTGGTCCAGCATTTGCGGTAAACGGTGCAGGGTTTGCGGACCAAAAATCATGTCTACATAATTGGCACGTTTCTGGATATTGTCACCTTCCTGAGAAGCCACACATCCACCGACACCAATAATCAGATCCGGATTTTTTTCTTTCAGCTTGCGCCAGCGGCCCAATTCTGAGAATACTTTTTCTTGTGCCTTTTCACGGATCGAGCAGGTATTCATCAGCAGAATATCCGCTTCTTTAGGATCAGTGGTCAGCACATAGCCGTGGGAATCGCCCAGCAGATCTGCCATACGGTGACTGTCATACTCATTCATCTGACACCCTTGCGTTTCGATATACAGTTTTTTAACTGAACCATCGATGGCTGGGGTGTGCGCTGGCTGGGTGACAGTGTTTTCTGAGGCAGCTGGGGCACCATTCGGAATGAAGGTTTGAACCGTCATGTAGGCTCCTACAAGGTAATACGTCGAAAGAGTGAACGAATAACCTGTTTGCATAGGCAAACGGGTAAATAAAAATTCAATTCACGTTCTGAAATCTTTAAAAGGCGCATATTTTAGCAGGAAAGTCGCTTAAACTTATAGCCTAAAATGCGGCTGGGAAAATATTGATTTATGGACAAAAAGTGTCTGAAAATTAATATTGTCTAATCATAAGGTTACATAAGTGAACAATACAGTGGGTTATAATTTTCCGGCTAACTCTTATGATAGGCAACAGGGGCTGGGCGAAAACTCGATGATAGAAGGCAAATTGATGTTTAAACACACTAAAAATATGAAGAAATATTATAAATTACTAAGCTTGAGTGTGGCGTGTCTCTGTTCAATGAGTGTGCAGGCAGCAGAAGAACAATTTAATGATGCCTTACGCGCGGCAAATGCTGGAAATATCGGACAATTACAACAATATCAGTCTGCCATGCAAAATGATGTCTTGGGCTATTATCCTGAATACTGGATTCTGAACCAGAATCTTGGCTCACAACCTGCCAGTCAAATTATCAGTTTCGCCCAACGTTATCCTCAGTCGGCTATGGCAGAAAAACTCGCAGCCGATTATGTCGAAGAAAAAGTCAAAATGGCTGACTTTTCTACTGCGCAACCAGTTCTGCAATATGTCACCAATGCCGATCCGGCTGAAGCCTGTGCAGTTGCACAAGTCCGTGCCAAAAGTGGCGATCAGCTGGTTTATGCTGAGTTTAAGGATGTTTGGCTAACCACCAATTCTCAACCTGAGTCTTGTACAGGCTTGGGACGCATGATGTTATCCAGTCCGCTTATGACCAATGAAGACCGCCAGCAGCGTTTGTGGGTGCAATTACGTGCTGGTCAGTCTGGACAGGCTATTGCCACTGCACAAGGTTTAGGGCTTAACCTGTCTCTGGCTCAGCTCAATACGATTCAGGCCAATCCAACCAATTATTTATGGTCAGCCCCTAAAAGTACTGCCGCTGATCATGCCTATCTGATTTATGCGTTGGGGCGTCTGGCAGATAGCGATCTTGATTCAGCAATGTCCATTGTAAAACGTACTGCTGAAGGCACACCGGTACAAGTACAAAAAACACTATTCAGAACTGTGGGTTATATCGGCGGCACTACGGTAATGAAAAATAACTTCAACCGTGAAGTGCTGAACTATCTGGATGCCAGTTATGGTTTGCCATTTAGTCCGGAAGAAGCCGAAATTTATGCCCGTCAGGCGATTCGTTTTAGTGCCTGGGAAAGTCTGATTCGTGCCATTGATGCCATGAGTGTGAACCAGAAACAGGAAGACCGCTGGCAATATTGGCTGGCACGTGCCAGTGAACAGCGCACAGATCGCGCTTCAAAACAGGCGGCAGAAAGTATCTATAAAAAACTGGCAGTCGGTGAGGATTATCATAACCTGCTAGCGCGAGATAGATTAGGCCAGTTAACGGCTTCTACACCGAACTCGGCACAGCCATCCAGCCAGGCCATGCAACGCCTGAACCAAGATATTCATTTCCGCCGTGCCTTTGTCTTGCGTAGTATTAATGCGCCAGAGAATTATATTAACCGTGAATGGAACTGGGCAGTTCGACAGGCTTATTTAAGAAAAGATGACGATTTACTGTTGGCAGCAGCCAAACGTGCGATGGATATGGGCTGGTATGACCGTGCCATTTATGCAGCAGATCGTACTGCGGACAAGCATAATTACAATTATCGTTATCCGATGCCACATCAGAATTATGTCGTGAGCCATAGCCGTAATGCTGGCATTGATGCCGCTTGGGCTTATGGTTTGATGCGTCAGGAAAGCCGGTTTAATACCGGCGCACGCTCTCATGTAGGCGCTGGTGGTTTGATGCAAATCATGCCGGACACCGCCAAACTGGTTGCTCGTCAAATGGGTGAGACTTATAACCCCGCAGCCTTAACCGATATGAACACCAATATCCGTTACGGAACTTACTATTTATCAACAATTCAGCGTCAATTGAGCAATAGTCCAGTACTGGCTACAGCAGGTTATAATGCCGGCCCGAACCGTGCCCGCCGTTGGCAACCCGAATTCCAAAGTATTGCTGCGGATCAATATACCGAAACCATTCCTTTACTGGAAACGCGAGATTATGTGAAACATGTCATGACGAACGCGACATATTACGGTATTTTATTGGGACAGGGCGCACAATCGGTCGGTAAGCGTATGCAAGCCATTCCGTTACGTAATACACCATAGCATTCAAAAAATCTAAGGGAAGGATAGTTTGTTGATCAAGGGAATAAGGGGTGCTCAAATTTCTGCTGGATGGGCTGCGCTTTTATTTTTAGCAGCAAGTCCAGCTGCCTTTGCACTGCCAACGGGTTATGTCATGGACATCCAGATGGTACCGGCACTTTGCAGTCTGGATCCGGCCTACAGTAAAAAAAGAAAATGTCTTGAAGGTTATTCCCTAAATATTTCTGGTCTCTATCCTCAAACCACATCAACACATTGCACTACTACCAGTTCTGCGAAGTTACCGCCTTTGCAGGCTAAAGTGGTGGCCCGTATCATGCCGGATGAAAATACCCGCGCATTGCTCTGGCATAATATTGGTGGTTGTATTCCGATGAATGCCACGCAGTATTTTCGTACCGTGATCAATCATGCTGATCGTCTGAAAGTTCCTGAAGAACTCACCGAGCAGGAAAGTCATACCGTTTCCATTGATATGCTGCGTTCCAAATTTCTGAAAATCAATCCGCAACTGCCTTCAACAGCATTGCGCTTTAACTGCCATCAGACCCGCGCATCCAGCCTGCTGACCTCCATCCAGGTCTGCTATAACGCCAATGGGGGTTATAAAGGCTGTCCTGCAAACATTATTAATACATGCCCAAAAACTGTCACAATAAAAGGGACATACTAAGCTTTTTAGCCAAATTAATTTATATTTCCTATCATACTTTTGTTGAAATCCATTCTCTTTTACATGCATCTCGAAGAGGATTGGAGTACAATCTTTGCCGTTTATGATTATTAAGATTAGATAGAACAGCTATTTAATCATTATGACGATCCTCTCAATTGGAGATAATTACATGAAGCAACCTGTTCGCGTTGCCGTTACTGGCGCTGCTGGTCAAATTGGTTACAGCCTATTATTCCGTATCGCAAGCGGTGAAATGCTTGGTAAAGACCAACCAGTTATTCTTCAATTATTAGAAATTCCTGTTGAGAAAGCTCAGCAAGCGCTTAAAGGCGTAATGATGGAACTAGACGACTGTGCTTTCCCATTATTGGCGGGCATGATCGGTACTGATGATCCTAAAGTAGCTTTCAAAGATGCAGACTATGCTCTATTAGTTGGTTCACGTCCACGTGGTCCTGGTATGGAACGTGCTGACCTGCTTAAAGTAAATGGCGAAATCTTCATTGGTCAAGGCCAAGCACTGAACGAAGTTGCTAGCCGTGATGTTAAAGTTCTTGTTGTAGGTAACCCTGCTAACACTAACGCTTACATCGCAATGAAATCTGCTCCAGATCTTCCAGCGAAAAACTTCACAGCAATGTTGCGTCTTGACCACAACCGTGCGTTAACTCAACTTGCTCAAAAAGCGGGTGTTGCAGTTTCTGACATCGAAAACATGACTGTTTGGGGTAACCACTCTCCAACAATGTATGCTGACTACCGTTTTGCGAACGTAAACGGCGAAAGCTTGAAAGACAAAATCAACGATGCAGCTTGGAACAAAGACGTATTCCTTCCAACTGTTGGTAAACGTGGTGCTGCGATCATCGAAGCACGTGGTTTGTCTTCTGCTGCTTCTGCTGCAAACGCTGCAATCGACCATATGCGCGATTGGGCTCTTGGCACAAACGGAAAATGGGTAACTATGGGTATTCCTTCTGACGGTTCTTATGGTATTCCTGAAGGCGTAATGTTCGGTTTCCCTGTAACTACTGAAAACGGTGAATACAAAATCGTTCAAGGTCTTGAAATCGACGAATTCAGCCGTGAACGTATCAACGTTACACTGAACGAGCTTGAAGAAGAGCGCGCTGCAGTTGCTGACATGATCAAATAATTTAATCTTTTTAAGATTAAGTTAAAAAAGCACTCCATTGGGGGTGCTTTTTTATTGCTATTTCTAAAAAATTTAAAGAACAAAAAATAACATCTTGTGAAGGAGGGACAACTGAACTTTGCGAGTGGCTCATCTAGTTTAATAAGAAGAATCATCAACAAAAGAGGAGGTACTGAGATGTTAGAGCAGCGACCTACCATGGAACTTTTTTTTGAGCAACTCGGCTTGGATTCAAGCCCGGAAGCAATCGATGAATTTATCAAAACCCATCAGATTGGGATGGACGTCCCCTTACATAAAGCTCCTTTCTGGACCAAAAACCAACATGATTTTCTGATTGGTCACTGGAAAGAAGATGATGACTGGGCAATTTTTGTAGATGTACTCAATGAGCAATTGCATATTGAGGCGGAAGGAAGTGGTTCTTGTGATCTACCTTCTTCTAAGCGTCAATAATATTTTCAAATCAATGAACTGATTATTTTTATGATGGAGTGAGCGAATGGTATTAGAACAGCAAGTGACTTTAGAATTATTATTTGAGCAATTAGGCTTGCCTGCTGATGAAGCATCAATTGATGAATTTACCAAAAATCATCAGCTACCATCAGACGTGATTTTGCCGGATGCAGATTTCTGGAATGAGGGGCAAAGCGCTTTTCTTCGCGAACACTGGCATCAGGATGATGAATGGATCGTAATCATTGATAAACTGAACCAGCTTTTACATGTCGAAAGTGATAAAGAAGGCCCTGAAAGCAATTAAAGTTTCTTTATACAAAAAGACACAACAAAACCTAGTCCTTTGACTAGGTTTTTTTTGTCTTATCTTATAAGTTAGTCCTATAAATAACTACAATATATCTGATATAAGGAGGGCATATGCTCGGGAAGAACCAACCATCCTTAGAACTGTTATTTTCTCAACTCGGCCTGGCTAACAGCCCGGCGGCAATTGAGCTTTATATACGTACTCATCAGCTACCTGCCCATATGTCACTGCATGAAGCACCGTTCTGGAATAAAGCGCAGCGTTCGCTGTTAATTAGTCATCTGGTACAGGATGATGACTGGGCAATCTGGATTGATGAACTGAATCAGCAATTGCATCTGGATGCAGATCGACGCCGTCTGGCTTGAGTCAATTAAATTAATTCATAAAAAATGCCTCATCAATGTGAGGCATTTTTATAAGAACAGATTTCGTTGTTTTAATGCATACGGCTACGCAGAATCTGAATAAACCATTCCAGTTGACGATATTCATCAAATGCCGGATGCTGGCCTACCAGTTCATGGTCAAACTGGGCCGTTTTACTGTATTTATTTAACCAGTGACGAGTCATGGCAGGCTCTTTCTTACTGGCAGATGCATAAGCCAGGAAGAAATAAATGTCCGCATGCTCATAATTGGTCATTGGTTTTAGAATCTGCTGGGTAATAAGCGCATAATGATCTTCTTTGGTCAGCTCAAAGTAGATCATATAGGCTTTGGCCAGGTGTAAAGACAGATTGATATACAAATCCAGTGGCATTTCTTCAAATTCAATCCGGCCTTGCTCCAGCAGAACAATCGCTTCTTGCAGGAAATGCGCCTGCTCTTGACGTAACTGACTGATGGTCACCAGTTGCAGACGAAGATCAGCCCGTTCAAGCGCCAGCTCAGGCGTATTGCCATTTAAAAACAGCTGATCTGTTTCACCAATGCGTGCAATGATCTCTTTGGGGGTTGGTCGCATGAACGCAGTCCTCATATCTCAATGATTGCTATATGAGGCTGAAAATTGAAATTTAAAGCGTTGAAAAAGGATTAGAGCAAACAGGTATCACTTCTTAACCAGGCGGTGATTGATAAACGTTGATGTTTGGCTTTTAAAACTTCATGCATTAAATCACTTTGGAAGAAGGCAATACGGTTTGGTTTAGGCTGGATAATATGCCATTGATCATTTTTATCCTGCAGATGTAGTTCGCCGCCCCAGTTATCTTGCCAATCATCATGCAGATAATAAACCGCAGAAATCATCCGGCCATTTTTGCCTTGAGGATTATCGCGATGCAGGGCATAGAACTCACCCGCGTTATAGCAGGCAAAATGGGCTTCCACATCTTTAATGCCGAGGAAGAAAGCGCGGTTCAGCTCATGACCTAAAGCCTGTAAGGTTTGCACATGCTGGTTAGAAATTTCCAGATCTTCATTGAGCCAGAGAATGTGATCACTGCGGATATTGCTGACTACGCCATTCTGAATGGCTGCATCACGAAAGCGTTCCAGATTACTGGTACATTCAGCAATCAGCTGTTCAACATAGGATGGGGCATAAGCATTGTCGATCATGCTAAAACCATGCTGATCTAGATCATCAATAATCTGATCAACTGGCCAGGTTGCCGGGAGTTGAACTGCTTCCATAGAAACTCACCTAGAAGGGTAAATTGGGGTCGCGCTATTCTATGTAAGAATCGGGTCTGAACGAAACTATTTTTCATGTTAAAATAGCGGTTGATATTAGGAATTAATGAAACATGAATTACCGTCACCATTACCATGCTGGCAACTTTGCCGATGTCATGAAGCATGTATTGTTGCTTCAATTATTGACTCGACTCAATGCAAAAGATAAACCATATCGCTATGTAGATACACATGGTGGTGCAGGTAAATATGATTTATCCACCTCTGAAGCGCAAAAGTCAGGGGAATTCCTGAACGGTATTCATCGTCTGATCAAGCTGGATGATTCGGTCAAGCGTAATGCGCCAGAAGGCGTACAACAATATTTAAAAATTGTTGAGAAAATGCGTGAAAACTTTGGTAAAGGTGCATATCCGGGTTCACCTTGGTTTGCACTGGAAGGCATGCGTGAAATTGACAAGGCCACCATTTTTGAAATGCAGCGTGATGTGTTCCAGCAGTTACGTCATAACATTTTTGACAAACGCGCCGGTTTGCATGAGCGTGATGCGTATGAAGGCTTGCTCGCAGTCATTCCACCGAAAGAAAAACGTGGTCTGGTGATGATCGATCCGCCGTATGAGCTGGAGCGTAAAGACTTCCCACAGCTGGTTGAATTACTGGTTGCTGCTTATAAAAAATGGCCGACAGGCGTATTTGCAGTTTGGTACCCAATTAAAGACCGTGCCATGATTGAACGTTTCGAGAAGAAAATGTTCAAGACCGGGATTCGCCGTCAGTTGGTATGTGAAATCTGTGTATGGCCAGATGATACACCAGTGGGTTTAAATGGTTGTGGTTTACTGGTGATTAACCCACCTTGGAAGTTCTCTGAAGATGCAGACGAAGCGCTGCAATGGTTATTCCCGCATTTGCGTATGCAGGAAAATGGCGGTCATGCAGCAGTTCGTTGGTTAGTAGGCGAATAATATTTTAAAGATCGGGTCATAGTTAGGATCGACAAGAATGACAAGTACAAATAAGCCGGAACACGAATCTTCGAAAGATTTGCCATTTGATGGCATCACCTTCGAGGTGGAAGAGGTAGAGCATACCCAGGAAGGGCAAAGAGTTAAGCGTCGAGGTATCTATCTGTGGCCTAACCTGATTACAACCGCTGCGTTGTTATCAGGCTTTTACTCGATTATTGCCAGTATGAATGGCGAATTTCAGCAAGCTATTTATGCCATTTTCTTGGCAGCTTTATTTGATGGTCTCGATGGTCGTGTGGCACGTGCGATTGGGGCACAAAGTCCATTCGGTGAACAGTTCGACTCACTATCCGATATGCTGGCATTTGGGGTGGCACCGGCTATTTTGATGTATAGCTGGGGATTAAGTGATTTAGGCCGTATCGGTCTGGCGGCTTGTTTTGTCTATACGGCTTGTGCAGCTTTCCGTCTAGCCCGCTTTAACGTTCAGATTGGAGTGGTGGATAAACGCTATTTTATTGGCGTTGCGAGTCCATTAGCAGCCGTCATTATTATTTCACTGGTCTGGGTAGGATTGGACTTCCCGGCTGTGTTTGATATTCGTGATTTTACTGTACAAATCATTAATGCTGCAATTATTGTAATCGTTGGCTTATTGATGATTTCTAATATCAAATACTATTCATTTAAAACCGTAGAGCGTAGACGGGTACCGTTTTTCGTGTTGCCGATCGCGGTGTTTATCTTTGCAGCGATGACTTATAATATTCCGGTAGGGATTCTCGTGATCTCTGTCATCTATGCCTTGTCTGGTTTCCTTACAACCTTTATGGCAAAAAGACAGAGTACCTTATAACAATATAAAAATAAGGAGTTTGAGATGCAGTTTCTTCAAGATTTTCTAGATCGTTCGAAACAGCTGAATCAGACTCCTGCTGTTTCCCAGCATAATCTTGCCTATCATGGGCCAAACCAGAAATATAAAATTATTCATCAGGGCCTGACGCTTCCTGATCTGCCTGCACCCCTTCATT
The DNA here is from genome assembly GCF_013417275.1 of Acinetobacter sp. YH16038. Classification (NCBI taxonomy): domain Bacteria; kingdom Pseudomonadati; phylum Pseudomonadota; class Gammaproteobacteria; order Moraxellales; family Moraxellaceae; genus Acinetobacter; species Acinetobacter sp. YH16038. Next base: position 71,021 of record NZ_VPEG01000020.1, read on the forward strand.
ATCTTAATTTTCTGAGTATTATTGGTCAGCCTAATGCACCGATGTTGGCTAACCCGAGTGCTATTCAAACCAATGCACTGGATACAGCCACAGTAATCTGTAGTACCAGTCCGCATATGGCGGGACAATTAAATTGCTATTCAATCAAAAAGGATTGCAAGTTTCAGTATGGCCTGTTTCAGTTTCTAGATCGTGAAAAACTGACCGGCGACTTTCCACATTTTCGTTTACAACGTTTTGATTCTGAACTGGGCTTTGATCTCAGCATCCATACGACCAATCTGATTTCACACTTTACCCAAATGCGCTTTGCACTGGCTGATCATTGGTCTTTGCTTTGTTATTGTCAGGGCACCTTACATTATAAAGATCAGAAATACCTTATCGAGAGTTTAGGTAGTTTTGAATTTGCACGAAGCTTTAATTTTCCCTATTTGCCTTTAGCCTTTCTGACTTATCAGATTATTAACCTGAGTGAAGGACGGCAATTATTGTTGGCACAAATTCGAGATAGTCTGAACAGCATTGTGCAGTCACGAATTTATCTGCGTGACTTGAAAAATATGACCAGTCAAATGTTCGATCAAAAAGTCTATTTCAAGGTGCATCGGGTTTATCCGAGTGTGACTACTCCAAATGGGCAAAAGATGTATCTGCCGCGTGAGTTTGAATGGTGCTATGAAGATGGCAAAGGAATGCAGATCTGGCTGCAGGGACAAAGCCGAGGAGATTTCAAATTTGGTCTGGCTGCGGGTTATGTTGGAAGCTTTAATTACGAAGTTAGAATTAATGGCGAGACTGAGCATGGGGACGGGGGCTACTGTGAATATATAGATTGCCGCTCCTTGCGCTTTCAGGAACACAATAAAAAAGAGAAATTATTAAGTACATTGGCCAATCCTATACCTTTAATGCTCAAAAAATAGGGAAAATCGGCATTTTTGTAGAAATAATAATCAACTGAAGTATTTTCTTAAAAATAGGGGTTGCGCTTGCTTGGGATTGGTCTATAATGCACATCCATCGGCGGTGATGAAGATTAAAACTTCTGATAAAACAGTAACTTAGCATGAGATGGTTGAGTTGGGTTTTAGAAAGAAAGTTTAAAAATAATTTTCATTACTGGTTGACTTTCTAG